>CAMPBN010000015.1 GCA_946638265.1 uncultured Bacillota bacterium | reverse complement strand
CCATGGCCAGACAGTCTGCAGGGGGCGGGCTGGATTTTCTGGTACATTCGCCGCTGATTTTCATTTTGAACGCGCTTATCGTATTTGCCACGCTGTTTCCGGCCATTTTGGTAAAGCGTCGGTTGTTTGCGTGGGTGGTGCTTTGCGGTACATGGCTGGGTCTGGGTATCACCAACGGTGTTATCCTGTCCAATCGTATGACTCCTTTCACAACAAAAGATCTGACCATATTGGAAGATGGGCTGGATATCATACCGAACTATCTTTCCACAAAGAGGATCATTATACTTTGCGTTGGCATAGCTTTGCTGGTGGCATTTTTGATATTGCTGTTCTGGAAAGGCCCCAAACGCAGTGAAAAAATCTCCTGGCCTAAATATATTGCCACATCTGTTGTAATCGTAGCAATTGCCACAGGCAGTATATACGGCGCAGTGAAGACGGAGATTTTGGACACATATTTCAGCAATCTGGCTTATGCCTATCGGGACAACGGATTTTCCTACTGCTTCCTGAACACCTGGCTGAATACAGGCGTCAGCAGACCGGTGGGATACTCAGAAGACATGATCAAGGGTATTTTCAACGAAGGGGAGCTCTCCGAAGACGGCACTTATCATGCGGAAGTGAGAGACGAAGATGCCAAAAAGCCGAATATCGTAATCGTGCAGCTGGAGTCTTTCATCGACCCGTCGGAAATAACCAGTATCAAATGCTCTGAAGAAGCAACGCCGAACTTCAGAAAACTGGCAGACGGATTTTCCTCCGGATATTTTACGGTGCCTTCCGTGGGAGCCGGTACAGCCAATACCGAGTTTGAAGTATTGAGTGGCATGAGCACCAAATTTTTCGGGCCGGGTGAATATCCGTACAAAGGCATTCTAAAAGATGAAACTTGCGAAACGGCGGCTTATATACTGCGCAACATGGGTTATCGCGCCCATGCCATCCACAACCACAGAGGTGCATTTTACTGCCGCAACGAAGTTTATCCGAACCTGGGATTTGACAGTTTTACCAGTCTCGAGTATATGAACCACGTTGTGAAAACTCCGAAAAACTGGGCGAAGGACAGCATCCTGACAAATGAAATTATGTCTGCGCTCACTTCCGACGAAGAAAAAGATTTTGTCTTTACCGTTTCCGTCCAGGGGCATGGCAAATATCCGGTGGAGCAGGTGATTGCAAACCCTGCCATTACTGTGGAAGCCAAGGACGAAGAGACGAAATGGCAATATGAATATTATGTAAATCAGATTTACGAGATGGATCAGTGGGTAGGCGAACTCACCGACACTCTGTCTAAATTCAAGGAAGATACGGTGCTGCTCCTCTATGGAGACCATCTGCCTGCGCTGGAAATGACCGCGGAAGAGATGAAGAGCGGCAATCTGAACAATACCGAATATGTGCTCTGGTCCAATTTCAAGATGAAAGAAAATGACAAAGACCTTTATTCATACCAGATCATGGCCGAAATTTTCAACCGGATCGGCATTGACGACGGAACACTTTTCACTTACCACCGCCACCATCAAGAAGATGAAAAATATCTTCCGAATCTGAAGGCACTCCAGTACGACATGCTCTATGGCAGGCAGTACATCTACGGAGGCAAAACGCCTTTTGAGCCTGTGAAAATGCGAATGGGCATCAACCCTATCCGCATTGAAGAGGTGGTGCAGATCGGAGAAAATTATTACATCAAGGGGCAGAATTTCACGCAGTACAGCAAGATTTCGCTGGACGGTGAGATCCTCTCCACTATCTATCTGGGACCGACGGTTCTGGGTCTTTTGGAAGAAGTGGATCCTGAGGATGTGAGCAGGATGAAGGTCTCCCAGGTGGAAAAATACAAGGAGATCCTCTCCACAACCGAGTAAGAGGCAGCTGCAACCCGGTCTGCCAAAGCCGCTACAGGCGGAAAGGGAAAATATGTGCATTCTGAAAACCGAAAGGCTGGAACTTTTTCCGTGGGAAGCTACGGAGGAAATGGCAATCGCGCTTTATGAATATGCCAGAAATAAGGAGGTGGGGCCTGCCGCAGGGTGGGAGCCCCACGAGACGCCGCGCCATTCTTTCGAGATCATCCGCGACCTTTTCATACCTCAAGGAGATCTGGCAATCCGGTTTTCTGCGACAGGCGAGATCATCGGGTCTATCGGCTTGATGCCGGATAAGCGCCGGGAGGATGTGAAAAGCCGTGAACTGGGCTATTCCCTGGCTCGCCACATGTGGGGAAAAGGCATTATGACTGAAGCAGCAAGGGCTCTGATAAACTATGGGTTTTCGGAGCTCAAGCTGGATGTTATCGCCATCGCCATTCATCCGGAAAACGAGAGATCCCTTTCAGTAGCCAGAAAATGCGGATTTACGCGGGAAGGGCTGCTGCGCAAAGGATGTATCGGCTATACGGGCGATATTCGGGATCTGGTCATCGGATCCATCACGCGGGAAGAATGGAAAGAAAAATATTAATTTGAAATATAATTTGCATTGACTTTGACCTTTGGCTGTGATATTTATTATGGTGTGTGTATAGGAGGAAAAACGAAATGGAACCACTTATTAAAGTTCGCAATATCAGAAAAATCTACAGAATGGGCGATGAGCGAGTCATCGCATTGGATGATATCAGCCTTGATATTTTCAAGGGTGATATTGTTTGCTTTTTGGGAACGTCGGGTTCGGGTAAGTCCACTTTTTTGAACATGGTGGCGGGGCTGGAAAAGCCTACCCGAGGGGAGATTTACATCGGCGGTATCCCGATCCACAAGTTAAACGAAGAGCAGGTCACGCTATTCCGCCAGAAAAACATCGGATTCATATTCCAGGCCTACCACCTGATGCCGATGCTGACGGCCGAGGAAAATGTGACCATGCCGCTGATTTTCCGAAACACCGACAGACGCAGCCGCCACAAGAGGGCAATGGAGGCATTGGAACAGGTGGGGCTGAAGGGTTATGAAAAACGAAAACCGACCCAGATGTCCGGCGGACAGCAGCAGCGAGTGGGTATTGCCAGAGCTCTGGTGGGCAGCCCGAAGATAATCTTCGCGGATGAGCCTACGGGTAATCTGGACAGTAACACCACCAAAGAAGTTATGGAGCTGATCATAAAAGAAGTGAAGGAGAAAAACCAGACACTTATATTGGTCACCCACGACCGAAGTATTGCAAATTACGCAACAAAAGTAGTTACCATACAGGATGGAAATATTTTAAGCATAGAGGAGAAAGAAGGAAATGAAAAAAATGACTAGTGCAAGAGGAATCAGAATGGCAGCTTTGCTGCTGGCGGTGATCATGGCATTCTTTTCCGTGGATGTGAGTGTGTTCGCGGATAGTGTAGCCGCAACCGAGCTTCTGGTTGAAAAAGACGGACAGCAAAAGGTAATCCAGGCCGGATTTGAAGACTTCGGACTTACCGTAACAAATGTCAGCAAAAGGGACATCTCTTATACTGACGCGGTGGTAAATATCGATGACCCGGCCAAATATTTCAATATTGCCGTGAACCCGACCGGTTCGGTGACGTTGAAGCCGGGTGAAAAATCCCACATTACATTCAGAATCGCAGCGAAGAAGAATGTAAAAGCGAAGAATTATCAATATTACATCACGCTCAAAAAAGACGGCGAGACAGTTTACAGATCGCAGTATCTGGAATTCACTCTGGCCGAAACCACAGGCACCAGCCAGTATGCGCAGTACTACGACGGTGCGGAGCTTTATGCCGGTATCAATCCGTCAGATGCGCTCTATGCGGGAGACAACAATGTTTTCAGCGTTGACGTGTACAATGCCAGCCTGAATATCCTGCGCAACTGCCAGGTAACGGTAAAGCTGCCGGAAGGCGTCACCATCAAGAATGGTTCAAATACCGCTAATGTCGGTTACATCGACCCGCTGGGAACAGCAAACTGTTCTTTCAAAGTCAGCGTAGATCCAAAGGCTGAATCCGGTAGCAAAGAATTTGTAGTGGAACTGAAGGCAGCAGCCAAGATCAAGAACGGCTCCGGCGATGATGTCTCATACACGGACAAGGATTATTCCACTTCCAAGACGTTCTATTATCTGGTGAATGCATCAGAGAAAAAGTCCGACGATCCGGCAGGTTCCGAGACCAATCCGCGCCTGATGGTGCAGAATTATTCCGCAGGCGGCTCTGTAGCGGCGGGATCCACAACAAATCTGACGCTCACCGTTAAAAACACATCCAAGAAAAACCTTTACAATACCAAGGTTTCCGTTTCCGGAGAAGGCTTTGTGCCGGTGGGTTCCAGTAATGCTTATTTCATCGACAAGATTGGTGCGGGCGAAGTAAATACCCACACCTTGACACTCCGTTGCGACCGCAATACAGAACCGGGAACAAAGGGTCTGACGGTCAGCATGGCGTACGAAGACAGCAAGGGTAGTGAACTTTCCAGTGAAGACACAGTGTCTATCACCGTCACTCAGCCAAGCAGACTGGTTATCGGCGACCTGACACTTCCGCCGGAAGCTTATGTGGGCGAGGAAGCCTGTGTCAGTCTGAAATTCTACAACATGGGCAAGAATGCGCTTGCCAATCTGATGGTCAGCGTAACCGGTGATTTTGGTCAGCTTCAGAACAATAGCAATTTTGTGGGCAATATGGCCGCCGGAACAGATGAAGACTACGAATGCTATGTCGTGCCGAACGAAGTGGGAACTGTGGAAGGAACCATCAGAATTCAATACGACAACGAAGATGGAAATATCGTGATTGAAGAGGTACCGTTCTCATTTGAAGCCACAGAGTACGTGGACGATTTTTCCGATGAGCCGATGCCGGAAGAACCTGAAAAGAAGGGAGTTCCAAAGAGCGTTATCATTGCAGGCATCGTGCTGGTGCTGCTGATTGTTGCAGCCATCGTGGCCAAGAAGATCCTGAAAAAGAGAAACGATAAGAAACTGGAGATTGCAGATGCCGCATTTGAGGCAGAACACGACAGCAAGAAGAAAGAAACTACAGGAGATGCCGGCGAAAACAAAGAAGAATAGCGGAGGAGAAACATGAATTTTCTTGATTTATTAAGCCTCTGCGTGAAAAACCTTTTGAGAAGGCGTACCAGATCACTTTTGGCCATCATCGGTGTTCTGGTGGGAACCTGTTCCGTGGTGCTGATGCTTTCCATCGGTTTCGGACTGACAGCCAGCTACGAAGCCGAGATCGAAAGCTACGGCAACCTGCATATGATCAATATGTACTATTATGGCGGTGACGGGGGCGCGTCTTCCCGCGAGAACAAGGGTGTCATCAGCGACAAAACCCTGGCGGAAATAGCCAAAAAAGAAGGGGTTACGGCGGTTACACCGGTCATCAGCGAATCTATGATGATCGGTGCGGGTAAGTATGTTACCAGCACTCAGGTGAAGGGAATAGACCCGGAGGTTTTTGAAAAATTTAATTACGGAACCAGCGAAGGCAGACTGCTTACTGCCCAAGATAAGCTGGTAGTGCTGTTCGGCGCATGGGTGCCGGAATGGTTTTACAACCCACAGTCCAGCAGATATGAAGAAGCCAAGGTCAATGTTATGCGCGAAGACCTGGTACTGACAGCCGACTGGTACTATGGACAGAAAGAAAACGATAAGCCAAAAGACCGGACAGAATATCCGATCTATGAGATCAAGGCGGCAGGTATCCTGCAGGAGACCAACGACGATTCGGACTACTGCGTCTATATGAACATCAAAGAGATGGAGAAGATCCAGAAAGAAACGGCGAAGGCCAACAAAGAGAGGGTTTCGCCAAACACTCAGAAAAACAAGACGTATAGCGAAGCTCTGGTTTATATTGAAAACCTGGACTATATCGAAAAGATCAACAAAGAGCTGAAGGATGAGGGCTATCAGACCAGCTCGCCTATCGATTGGCTGCAGGCCATGAAGGAGACTGCCAACATGATCCAGATGATTCTGGGCGGTATCGGTGGCATCTCCCTGATCGTAGCGGCTCTGGGTATTACCAACACCATGATTATGTCGGTGTACGAGAGAACGCGAGAAATCGGTGTTATGAAGGTAATCGGAGCCAACCTCAAGGATATCCGCAAGATGTTCCTGCTGGAGGCAGGACTGATTGGCGCCGCCGGAGGGATACTCGGCGTGGGGCTGAGTCTCATAATATCCCTCTTGCTGAATACCGTATTCTTTGATGCCATCAGCATGGCGCTGGGCGCCATCGGCGGCGGTAACGGCACGGTTATTTCGGTAGTGCCGGTTTGGCTGGTTTTGGCGGCAGTGGCTTTCGCCACATTTATCGGCGTCGCAGCAGGCTATTCCCCTGCCAGTCGCGCCATGAAGATGTCCGCTCTGGAATCCCTGAAAAACGAGTAGCCGCAGGCACAAAAACACGGAAGGCAAAAAGCTTTCCGTGTTTTTGAATTTTAATGAGATTGACAGTGCTTCCTAGTCGCGGGCCTGGAAGGTGCTGAACTTTTTGGTGGCGTTCAGGTACTGGGAGAGGCGGCCGATGTTGGCGTAGTAAAATGAGCATTTGTCCTCTTTTTTTACTTCCACCAGGCGGGCCTGGGCCAGCTTTTTGATGTGCTGCGAGATCGTGGCCTGGGAATAGTCGAAGGCCGCCACCACGTCTTTGTTGCAGACAGTCTGCAGATTTTTATTGCATTCCAGAATGAACTGGTAGATTTTGATGCGTACAGGGTGGGCCAGGGCGTCGGACACCTCGGCTACGATATTGATTTCTTCGTCTTGCATTAAATTTTTATCTCTGCGGATTCTCATTGTTTCTGCTCCTTTTATATTGAAAATTTTAAATTTAAAAATCGATTAATATTTGGCTTTGCCCGGGTCGGCGTTTGGATGTGCTGCACATATCGCCTATTTACAATACACTATTTGGCGCCAAAGGTCAACCGCAAGATAGTGCATATTACAGCAATATGTTTGCTGTAAAAAAATTGATAAAAATCTATTAATACCCGTTTTTTGAAAGAGAAATCACGAAAGGGAATATGAAAAAACAGCCCGAGGCAGTCGGGAAGGCTTGATATAGTGCGGATTGTACATTTTATACTACTTTCAAAATGTTCGAAAAAAGTATTTGATTTTAGGATTTTTGCAGTATAATTATAGAGTAGGCGAGTTTTAGACTCGAATGTAGCGAAGTGGGAAAAAATTATAGTCAGAATAAAGCTAAAGAAAGGAAATTGTAATGAAAAAACTTTTAACCGGAAATGAAGCTTTAGCGCGCGGTGCATGGGAGGCCGGCGTACATTTCGCCTCGGCTTATCCGGGCACTCCGTCCACAGAAATTCTTGAAAACATGACCACTTACAAGGAAGTATATTCCGAGTGGGCGCCAAACGAAAAGGTAGCTCTCGAAGCAGCTATCGGCGCATCCTTCGCAGGCGGCAGATCCATGGCTTCCATGAAGCACGTAGGTCTGAACGTTGCAGCTGACCCTCTGTTTACTTTCGTATATCAGGGTGTTAACGGCGGTTGCGTTGTAATCACAGCCGACGAACCGGGCCAGCACTCCTCACAGAACGAGCAGGATAACAGAAACTACGCCATCGCAGCCAAGATGCCGATGGTAGAGCCTTCCACATCTCAGGAAGCAAAGGACTTCATGATGGAAGCCTTCGACATCTCTGAGAAATTCGACATTCCTGTCCTCATGAGAATGACTACAAGAGCATGCCACTCCAAGGGCATCGTTGAATGCGGCGACCGTAAGGAAGTTCCTATCAAGGAATACCACAAGGATGTCACAAAATATATCACTGTTCCGGCAATGGCCAAGAAGATGAGAATCAAGCTGGAAGACAAGCTTGCAAAGCTCCTCGAATATTCCGAGACCACACCGATGAACAGAATCGAAGACAATGGCAAGAAGGTCGGCGTTGTTTGCTCCGGTATGTGCTATTGCTTCGCCAAGGAAGTATTCGGCGACACAGTCAACTATCTGAAGCTGGGATTCACCAATCCGCTTCCTGAAAAGATGATGAAGAAGTTCTGCACAGGCCTCGAAAAGGTTTACGTTATCGAAGAAAACGATCCTATTCTTGAGCACGCACTCCAGAGACTGGGCTTCAATGACATCATCTGCGGAAAGAACACTTTCCCTAAGTATGACGAGCTCACATCTGATGTTATCAGAAAGTGCGTAACAGGCAAGGTTCTCGACAGCATCGATTATGACCACAAAGACATCGTAAATCGTCCACCTGCACTTTGCGCAGGCTGCCCTCACAGAGGTTTCTTCTATGAGCTGGGTAAGCGCAAGAACGTAATGGTTTCCGGAGATATCGGATGCTACACTCTGGCATTCTCCGCACCTTACAACGCAATGGACTCCAACACCTGCATGGGTGCATCCTTCTCCTCGGGTCACGGCGCAGCCAAGATCTTCGAAAAGGCCGGCTCCCCAATGAGAGTGGTTTCCGTACTGGGCGACTCCACATTCTTCCACTCCGGAATGACTTCCCTGGCAGAATGTATCTACAACAATTCCAAGACAGTATCCGTTATCCTGGACAACCGTATCACAGGTATGACAGGACATCAGCAGAACCCTGGTTCCGGTAAGCTGGCCGACGGTAAGACAGACGCCATCATGCTGGATATCGAGCAGATTTGCCGTGCCCTGGGTGCAAAGAACATCCGCACCATCGACCCGAACAACCTGAAGCTGGTTAAGGAAACTCTGGACTGGGCACTTTCCCTGGACGAGCCTTCCGTAATCATCACCAAGTATCCATGCGTACTGAAGAAGTTCACAGAGGACGACAAAGCTAAGTTCCCTGAAGCTTACAAGACAAAGGACGTTGTGGACAAGGCTAAATGTATCGGCTGCAAGATGTGCCTGAAGAGCGGCTGCCCTGCTCTCTTCCTCAACAGAGAAGACAAGAAGGCAGAAGTTGATCCGCTCCAGTGCGTAGGCTGCGGCGTTTGTGAACAGATTTGCCCTAAGGATGCAATCGGAAAGGAGACAAAGTAATGGAAACTAAGAGCGTATTACTGGTCGGCGTAGGCGGACAGGGAACTATCCTTGCTTCAAAGCTCCTGACACTTGGTCTGATGGAAGAAGGATATGACGTAAAAATGAGCGAAATTCACGGAATGTCACAGCGTGGCGGTTCCGTATCTTCACAGGTTAGATTTGGCGACAAGGTTTGGTCACCGGTTATCGAGAAGGGTTCTGCAGACCTGATCGTTTCCTTCGAAAAGATGGAAGCCCTCAGATGGCTCGAATACCTCAAGCCGGACGGCAAGGTAGTTGTAAACAACCACGAAATGATGCCTATGCCTGTTATCATGGGCGATGCTGAATATGCAGCAGACATCATCGACCAGATCAAGAAAGTCTGCAAGGACGTAACAGTTGTAAATGCCACCGAAGAAGCTATGAAGCTGGGTAACGGCAAGACTCAGAACATCGTTCTGCTGGGCACCCTGATCAAAGCTATGAACCTGGGCGACATCAACTGGGAAAACATTATCAAAGCTAACGTTAAGCCAAACTTCGTAGATGACAACCTCAAGGCTGTCAAAGTTGGTATGTCTTTGGTATAGTAAGGAAAAAATGAAAAGCCCGCCAGGTGCGGGCTTTTTCAGTAAAAAGGGGCACAGGTCCCAAAAGTCAAACGAAAAGGAGAGCATCAAAATGGCTTTAAAGAACTTCAACGAACTCGTTGAAATGGTAAAGAAAAAACCTGTCAGAAAAGTTGTCGTTGCTGCAGCACACGACGAGCACGCACTCGAAGCGGTACTCAAGGCCAGCAAAGAAGGTCTGGTAGAATATGTTCTGGTCGGCAAAAAGGCTGACATTCTTAAAGAAGCTGAAAAGCTGGGCTACAGCGTAGATGAAAAAGACATCGTGGCCACTGAAGAGGACCAGGAAGCAGCATTCAAGGCAGTTGAGCTGATCCGCGAAGGCAAGGGTGACTTCCTGATGAAAGGTAAGCTGGAAACACCAACCCTGCTCAAGCAGGTTGTAAATAAAGAAACCGGTATCGGTATGGGCGGAGTAATGTCCCATATGGCGGTGGTACATATTCCAAAATATCACAAGCTGGTCGGCATTACTGACGGCGGAATGATACCGCATCCAAATCTCGAGCAGAAAGTGGGCATCCTGAACAATGCGCTCGACCTGTTCCACAAGCTGGGATATGAATGCCCGAACGTTGCAGTTCTCTGTGCAGCAGAAAATTACAATCCTAAGATTCCTGAATCCGCAGATGCGGCAGAACTGAAGAAGATGGCAGATGAAGGCAAATTCGGCAAGCTGAATCTGGAAGGACCTATCTCCATCGACCTTTCCTTCTCCAAAGAAGCGGCTGAAATCAAGGGCTACAAGTCACCGATCACAGGCGATGTGGACATTCTCCTGACGCCGGATATGGCTACAGGCAATATCAGCTGCAAGGGACTCATCCTTTTTGCAGGAGCTGAGATGACCGGTATCATTCTGGGCGCAAAGGTGCCTGTAGTGCTCACTTCCCGCGGCTCCAGCTTCGAGGAAAAGTATTACGCTTTGATGCTCTGCGCAGCACAGGTTGAGTAGTTCGAGGTGGCAGGTGCCACTGAAAATAACAGGAGGATATTATGTCACACAAAGTTTTAGTAATAAATCCGGGCTCCACCAGCACGAAAATCGCTGTCTACGAAGATGACAAGCAGGTTTTCCAGAAGAATGTGGAGCACGACGCAGCCAAAATCGCAGAGTTCCCGACTATCGCCGCTCAGGCTCCGTACAGAGCGCCTTTCGTGGAAAAGGCTCTGGAAGAGCAGGGCATCGATCTTTCCACCATCGATTGCATAATGTGCCGCGGCGGAATGATCATCGAGCCGCCTATCACCAGCGGAGCTTATGTAGTGGATGACGACCTCTGCACGGCTCTCGCCAGCGAAGACCTTTGCATGGCTCACGGTTCACTCCTTGGCGGGCTCATTGGCAGGGAGTTTTCCGACAAGCTGGGCAAGCCGGCCTACATCTACGATGCAGTAACATCCGGCAGCCTGCCTCCAATCGCCAAGATCTGCGGCTATACTGAGTTTCAGCGCGGTTCCACTGCACACGTGCTCAACGGCCGTGCTCAGACCATCAAATATGCCGAGTCCATCGGCAAAAAGCCGGAAGACCTGAATGTGGTAGTTTGTCACATGGGCGGCGGATGCTCAGTCATGGCATTCAAGCACGGCGAACTGGTAGACACCATCGGTGACGACGAGCTGCACATGTCTGCAGAGCGTGCCGGCGGCGCACAGCTGGTAAAATTCGTGAAACTTTGCTTTTCCGGAAAGTACACCGAGAAAGAAGTGCAGAAGCTGGTTCGCGGCAAGGGAGGCCTGATGGCTCACCTGGGCACTTCCAACGGCAAGGAGATCGAAGAGAGAATCGAAAAGGGCGACACTCATGCAAAGGAAGTTCTGGATGCAATGTCCTACACTCTTTGCAAATCCATCGGCGCTCTGGTTGCCATCATCGGCGAGAAGATCGATGCGATCATCCTGACAGGCGGCCTGGCTTATTCGAAGCATGTTTCCGAGTTTATCACAAATAAAGTTTCATTCTTGGCACATGTGGAAAACATGGCCGGTGAATCCGAAATGGAAGCTCTGGCAGCAGGCGGAATCAGACTGATCGAAGGTACTGAAAAAGCCAAGAATTACAAACTGCCGGCAGGTTACAAAAAATAATTGAAGGCCTCGCAGCCTGCTCTGAATTTCGGTAAAAGGTTTTTCAGGGCAGGCTGTACTTTTTTAAAAAATAATGTATTATGGAAAGAGAGACGCAGTGGAGCGCCTTTCCAATTTAATGTAAGATGGAGGACATGAAAATGACTTACGATTTTTATCCAAACGGGGTTTGCCCAAGCAAGATTGAGATTGAGCTGGACGGCGATGTGATCAAGCATGTGCAGTTTCAGGGCGGATGTAACGGCAATCTGAAGGCTGTCAGCGCTTTGATACAGGGCAAGAAAGTGGAGGAAGTGGCACCGATTTTGGAAGATATCAAGTGCGGTTTTAAGAAGACTTCCTGCGCAGCACAGCTCGTGCTGGGATTGAGAGAGGCTCTGGAAGCCGAAAAATAGGCTTTAGCGCAAGAAAAGCCGGTGAGGTGGGGAAAATGATTGACAGAGGGCCAATAGTGATATACCACAGCAAAACAGGCTTTACAGCCAAATATGCGCTGTGGATTGCAGAAAAGCTGGAATGTCCGTTTATTTCGGACAAAGAGGCTGCGGTGAAACCGCTAAAGCATTACCGGACATTGATTTTCGGGGGCAGGCTCATTGCAGGTAAACCGCAGGGCTTTGATTTTTTGAGAAAGCATATCGGAGAGTTTCCAGAGCAGCAGATAGTGACTTTTGTCACCGGTTCCGGCACTGACAATGACCCGGCGGAGCTCAAGAAAAAGATATTCAGCGGCATGGAGGATGCGGCAGAAAGAGTCTCAGGCTATTTTCTAAAAAGCGGCCTCAACTACGACAAAATGGGCATCGGAGAGCGCCTGGTCATGAAAACATTATGCCGGTTGCTGAAGCTCGCCGGAAAAAAAGAATTGGGACAGCATCTGTCCCAAAGTTTTGATGAAAGCAGTCCGGATTTTGTGGACTCTTTAGTTGGCGAAGTAAAGACATCCGTGAAATAAAGATGATTGAAAGCAGGGAGATTATGGAGCAGGAAGAATTTCGCAAAGAAGAGCCTGAAGAGATTTTGGAAGAAGATGTGTCGGGCGAACCAATTGAAGAAAAGGCAGTCGGATTTGCGCTGAATGTTTTTTGGTACATTTTCCTGCTGAAATATTTTGCTATTCCCACGGCTGTCTTGGCAGTGATCTTGCATTTTCTGGATAAACCGGTGTGGATTGCTTTTGTAGTAGGAGCAGGTGCTTATGTTTTCTACAGGTTTGTTCTCCGCCTGGTTTGGAGATTTATTGCCTGGGCCGGAAAGCAGTAGCGCGTTTAGGAATTTTGAATTTTAATAAAAAAGTAAACAGAAAATGTTTACTTTTTTATTTTTTATGATAATATATAAACAGAAGGAGCGTGAGGAAGATGCTTGCTAAAAATCTCAAGTATTATCGCTTAAAAAACAATATGAGCAAAAAAGACCTTGCTGAAGCAATAGGAGTTTCTGCAATGGCCATTACAAATTACGAGAACGGCAGCCGTAACCCCAATATGGAGACGCTGAAACGTTTGGCATCTGCGTTGAACATTCGCGTTACAGACTTTTTAGCATCCACCGGAAGCGCCCTGCAATTTTCGCATGGAAGATTCAGAAAGGGCAGCAGACTTAGCCTGGGAGAGCAGGAGTATATCCGTGAATCCGTGGAAGAGTATTTTAGCCGATTCTTCCAAGTTGTTGATGCTTTGGGCGGAACTGACGTTTTAGGGAGTATTCCGACAACAAGAAAAATCCCATGGACGGAAAACGCCGAAAAAGCAGCCGAGAACCTCCGCAAATATCTTAACATTTCCGAAGACGGTCCTATTGACAGGCTTGTTGAAACGCTTGAAAACAAGGGGGTTTTGGTACTGTTTTTAAGTGTAGAAAGCAGATTCTTTTCCGGAATGAACGGCACAGTTAATGGAATCCCTTATATAGTGATAAACAGTTCCATGAGCCCTGCCAGAATCAGATCCACCATCGTTCACGAGGTTGCTCATTTTGCCATTGACTGGCCGGACGACCTGGACGAAAAAAGCGAAGAAGCTATTGCCACTGCTATAAGCGGAGCATTTCTCTTCCCTCAAAAGGATGCTTACCGTGAGCTTGGCTACAAGCGCAACTTCGTATCCCGCGACATGTCTATTACTTGCCGCGAATATGGAATTAGCCTTTTTATGCTGGCCAAGAGGGCGCGCCTTTGCAATATCATAACCGAATCCGCAGAGAGGGCTTTCTATATAAGAGCCTCTAAAATAGGGTGGCGCGCAAATGAACCAACTTGGGGAATCGAAAAGGAGGAACCCGGATTATTCAAACAGCTGGTATTTCGCGCTGTTACGGAGGATGAAATCAGCATTCAAAAGGGCGCCGAGCTACTCGGTTGCTCATATGACTCGGTCGTGGAATCTTGCTTTATATAGGAGGCTTGCGTGGAATATATCAGTAGCGATACAAACGTCTGGATTGACTATATGGCAATAGACAGACTGAACCTGCCTTTCCGGCTTTCGGTAAAATTTCTCATGAATGAAGACGCCGTAAACGATGAGTTGCTTGCGCCGAAAGGATTTCGCGAAAAACTTTTGGGTTTAGGATTGACTCCTACGGAATTGTCGGAAGAAGAATTTTACTATGCACTGGATATAGCGCAGAAACATCAACGCCTGTCAGGATACGACTGCTCCGCTCTGGCTATCGCAAAGTTTCGCGCTATAACCCTGCTCACAGGCGACCGAAGACTTCGCTATGTCGCGGAAAAAGAAG
This sequence comes from uncultured Bacillota bacterium, assembly GCA_946638265.1. Taxonomy (GTDB): domain Bacteria; phylum Bacillota; class Clostridia; order Peptostreptococcales; family Anaerovoracaceae; genus UBA3871. The sequence continues at coordinate 1,011 of CAMPBN010000015.1, read as the reverse complement.
ATGTGCCTGTGATTGGCACCATCGGCTTGCTGGACCTTCTCTTGGAATCCGAGAGCATCACTTCCGAAGAATACCAAGAATGCATATCTCTTCTGATTGATGAAAACGGCTTCAAAGTCCGCCTCCCGATGTCGGAACTTCTCAGCCGACTGGAGAAGTAGGAAAAAGAAAAATTCACTTTTGGCGTGCCGATGGCCGTCATTCGAGAAAACATGCTGAAATAACGAAAACCCCGGGAGTCCCGGGGTTTTTATTTGCTATATGGTCACGTGAGGTTTTCCATTGCGTGAGCTTCTTTACCTGCTTTCGGAGCGCCCGAGCTGCGCCTACACGCCTGACGAGATAAAGGCTCTCAGGTCGCTGACAGGCAGGTCATGGAAAAAGGCTTTGCCGATGTCCTCTGCCAGCACCAGGCGAATGGTATTGCCGCGCCGCTTTTTGTCGGACATCATGGCTTCTGCTAGGTCGGCTGCGCTGAACGGCGACTCGGTTTCCAGGCCGCAGTGTTGCAAGAGTACCGAAATCGGAACCGACAAATCCTCTTCCGTGATACCGCGATTGTATGCGGCGCGCGAAATCACCACCATACCGATGGCCACTGCCTGACCGTGCGAAATGGTGTAATTTGAACATTTCTCAATAGCATGTCCCACCGTATGTCCGAAATTCAATACGGCACGCATGCCCTGTTCGCGTTCGTCTTCTTCGACGACGCTCTTTTTTATTTCTATGCTTTGACGGATGATCTGTCCCGCTTCAGGCGAAACTCCGCCCAGATACTGGAACAGCTCGCAGTTACGAATGACGCCGCATTTGATGGCTTCTGCCAGCCCGTCCGCATAACGCTCTTTCGGAAGAGTCTCCAGCAGAGAAAGGTCACAGATAACCATGGAAGGCTGCCAGAATGTACCGATGTAGTTTTTGCCGGCCATCAGATCTGTGGCGGTCTTGCCACCCACCGAAGAGTCCAGACATGCCAGAAGGGATGTAGGAATCTGAATGTATTTGATG
>CAMPBN010000014.1 GCA_946638265.1 uncultured Bacillota bacterium | reverse complement strand
GTCCTGTTCGGATCGCCGCTCGGTTCAGGTGCAGCTGCGGGGGTAGGTTCAGGTGCCGGCTCTTCTGCCTTCGGTTCTTCTGCTGCTCCGCCGCCTGCATTGGCTGCGAACATTGCTGCTATTTCATCAGGGCTGAGTGTCCTGTTCGGGTCGCCGCTCGGTTCAGGTGCAGCTGCAGGTTCAGGAGCAAGCTCTGCTTTTTCTTCTGCGGACGCTGGTGTTGAAACCTCTTCAACTACAGGCTCTTCTGCCTTCGGTTCCTCGGCTGCTCCGCCGCCTGCGTTGGCTGCGAACATCGCCGCTATTTCGTCCGGACTCAGTGTCCTGTTCGGATCTCCGCTCGGTTCAGGTTCAGGTGCAGGCTCTGTTTCTGCTTTTTCTGCTTCCGCTGCCGCAAAGAGGGCGGCAATTTCATCCGGATTGAGATTTCTGGTAGCATCGTTGCCGCCTGAGGTTGGAGTCTCCACAGGTGCAGACGGTGCGCCAACCGAACGCGCCATAACCGGCTTTTCGTCAGGTGGCTCCTCCACACCCGAAAGATCCAAATCGAAATCTAAATCCAAATCTAAATTATCCAGATCCAAATCGAGATCCGGCTCAAAACTCAAATCTGCATCCTCCGCCATCTGATCGATTTCAGAGAGCGGCACATCTTCTACCGATATCGTATCAGGAGCAGGCTCCGCAACCGGCGCTTCTGCTGCCGGCTCAGGTACTATTTCAGGTTCCGGTTCGATGGCCGGAGTTTCTATTTCAATTTCAGGTGCAGGTTCTTCTACCGCTGCTTCCTCTGCTGTTCCGCCGCCTGCATTGGCTGCGAACATTGCCGCTATTTCGTCAGGGCTCAGCGTCCTGTTCGGATCGCCGCTCGGTTCAGGTGCAGCTGCAGGTTCAGGCGCAGGCTCCGCAGCCGGTGCAGTTTCTGCTGCCGGCTCTTCTGCCTTCGGCTCCTCTGCTGCTCCGCCGCCTGCGTTGGCCGCGAACATCGCTGCTATTTCATCAGGGCTCAGTGTCCTGTTTGGGTCGCCGCTCGGTTCAGGTGCAGCTGCAGGGCCAGGTTCAGGTGCAGGTTCTTCTACCGCTGCTTCTTCTGCTGTTCCACCGCCTGCATTGGCTGCGAACATTGCTGCGATTTCGTCAGGACTCAGTGTCCTGTTCGGGTCGCCGCTCGGTTCCGGTGCAGCTGCAGGTGCAGGTTCAGGTACAGGCTCCGCAGCCGGCGCTTCTGCTACCGGCTCAGGTACTATTTCAGGTTCCGGTTCGATGGCCGGAGTTTCGATTTCGATTTCTGCTGCAGGAACTTCCTCCGCAACAGGAGCCTCTTCGACTGCAGCCGCATCGTTTTCAGGCATGACAAAATCGGCTGTCTGCTCTGCCTGCTCCACTGCAGGCGCCTCCCAGCCGGAAACGACACCCTTATACGATTTTCCGCCGTCCCATCTCAGACGGTCTTTGATTCGCTCTTTGATTGTCATTTCAAATTTCTCCATGCCTTACTCGAAAGTAGAATACTCTAATTCTATTATCGTCTAAATTGCTCTAATAATAAAGTATTTTCTTGCAATTCGTTAAAAATATTTTTCGCTTGCATTTCTTTAAAAATTGTTTATACTTTAACATAGCAACGCAGGTGTGTCTTGACAGTAATCGATTTTTAGAGAGGGTAAATTATGGACAGAGAAAACAACAACAACCACACACAAGGTCTGGAATACCTCAACAAGGATATTCCACCGGTTGCGGAAGAACTTTACGAAGACGAGCGGATGCATGAAGTTTTAAATGCAGATCACAGACCACGGCCTGAAGATTTAAACCTGGTAAACGATATGATTTCCAGGATTAGAAAAGTTTCCATCTAGACCGATATACTTATTTTAAAGTAAAATAAGACCACATCCGTCAGAACCGGCGGACATGGTCTTTTATTTTTTGTAATTGCAGTGGTTGCGCGCAGGCATCCATCACTGCCTGCTAGTTGCTCAGGTAGCTTTCATACCACGCTCCCAGGCTGTCCAACACGGGAATCAGCCGGTCACAAGCCTCAGTAGTTTCATATTCCACCCTCACCGGCACCTCCAGATATTCCTTGCGCACCACCAGCCCCGCCTCTTCCAGCTCCTTCAGGGATTTGGCCAACACGGTGTTGGAAATCCCGTCCATTCTGGCTTTCAGCCTGTTATATCTGGTAGGGCCGCCGTTGTTCAGCGCGCATATGATCTGCATCTTCCACTTGCCGCCAATCAGTTCCATCACATTGTTCAGCGGACATTTTTCCATGCACGGGCATTCATAGTTACATTCTATCAAAGTAAGCTCCTCCTTACCTGCTACGCAAAAACTGCGTTATTGCACACTTCTTCTCGCTATATATAATTATATTCGGGAACAAAAAAAGAGCAAGTGCGTATTTATTACCTGCTCTGTCATTCCAATTTATATAAATCTATAGTATAAGGAGAAAAACTCACATATGACTTATCTGATCCAAGGCTTCACCCTGGGGCTGGCCTACGTGGCGCCCATAGGCGTGCAAAATCTGTTTGTTATCAACACATCCATCACCCAAAGCCGGCGACGCGCATTGCTTACGGCACTGATCGTCATGTTTTTCGACATCACGCTGGCCATAGGCTGTTATTTCGGCATCGGTGCTATCATGAGTCTTTCGAAGTGGATCGAGCTTATTATTCTGGGCATCGGTTCAGCTGTTGTCATCTACATGGGCATTGGTCTGGTGCGCTCCAAAGGCGAGATGGATACATCGTCTAACGTAAATATACCAATATTGAAAGTCATAGGCACCGCCTGCGTGGTTACATGGTTCAATCCTCAAGCCATCATTGACGGCTCCATGCTGCTGGGTGCTTTTAAAGCTTCCATCCCGGCGGATCAGGGACTGAAATTCCTTGCCGGAGTTTGTACCGCTTCTGCCAGCTGGTGGATAGGACTTTCCACCATCGTGTCGCTTTTCAAGGCAAAAATCTCAAATCGCCTGCTGCGCATCATCAATATCGTCTGCGGCACAGTCATCATTTTCTACGGCTTAAAACTGGCCTACAGTTTTGTACTTCTCCTAAAAGCCTCATTTTAAAATCAAAGTGGCAGGTAATTCTATTACCCGCCACTTTTTTTAACGCAATATTCCATGTAAAAGAATCTCCAGAAATTCATCCGCCGTGTAGTTTTCCGCGCGCATTGCATCGCGCATACCCTCGGGCGCCTCAAACGGCATCGGAAAACTCGTGCTGCAGACCAGAAAAGTCTTCACTTCGCTTTTGATCATCATGGTCAGCAGATTCGGATTCAGCGGCTTGAACTCTCCCGTGCGGATCCCCATTTCCGAGATCTGGCGCACTGCTGCATATTCCATCATCGCAAATTCCATGATCTTTCCGGCTATCAGGTCTGAAAATTGCATGCATTCCTCCGGCCTACGGTTGCGCATATCTTGCATATGATTGCCGTATTTTTCCATGATACTGCGCTCCGCTTCCATATATGCGCGCAATTTTTCCTTTACCGTATCCGCCTCGTACACCCGAGCCAGATGCGCTCTGTATTCCGTCAGGACACGATTGTCGATGAGAAAAAGGAGTAAGCTTTCCTTGGATTCGAAATACTCATAAAAGGTCCCCTTGCCTATACCGGCCTTTTGGGCGATATCAATGATGTGTGTGGCCATATAGCCCTTTTCCATGAAGACTTCGAATGCCACATTCGCTATCATATTTTTCTTCTCAAACTTTTTATCCAGTTTGCAAAATTCTTTTTCTTCCATGTACTATATCACACCTGCCTCGGCTTCATCTTCCGCTTTCCATGCCGCCTCCAGCTCGCTGATATGCTGCCACTTTGCTTCCTTGGCCGCTTTCTTTTTCAGTCTGCGGTTTTCAATCAGGCTGTAGATGACCGGAATCAGGAACAATGTAACCAGCGTGGACGCAATCAGTCCGCCTATGATGGAAACTGCCATAGGCTGCAGCATCTCGCTGCCTTCGCCGATACCCAGAGACATCGGAATCATTCCCACAACTGTGGTCGTAGCCGACATCAGGATCGGGCGAAGTCTCTGCTGTCCGGCCTTTACCAGTGCACTTGACAGACCCATGGAGTCTTTGTATTGATTGATAAATTCCACCAGAAGAATGGAATTGTTTACTACGATACCTACCAGCATGATCAGCCCGAGGAATGACGTCAGCGACAGGGATGTACCTGTCAGGAACATTACCAGGAACGCTCCGGACATGGCAAACGGCACTGCCATCATAACGATGAAGGACATGAGCACCGACTCAAACTGTGCCGCCAGCAGCAAGAATACCAAAGCTACCGCAGCCACCAAAGCCAGCAAAAGGTCGCCGAATGTATCCAGCATCTCATCGTAGGAACCGGATTTTTCCACAAAATATCCGTCAGGATATGGATAATTTTCCACAAATGACACTACATCCGAAGAGCCGCTCACCAGAGTCGAATCTCCCGTATCAACATTCAGGCTCAGCGTATTCACCTGATTTTCGCGGTAGATATAGCTTGGCGCATTATCATATTTCAGGTTTGCAATCTGGCCCACAGGCACGGACATTCCTGAATTTCCCGTAATTTTAACGTTCTTCAGATCTTCCGCCGAACCTATCAGGTCTCCTCCAACGGAAAGAACAACATCAAGTTCGCTGCCGTCTATATTGATGCGGGTGGCCTTGGTGCCACTGACTGCGCTCTGCAGTCCGCTGGCCAGCTGATAAGCCGTCACGCCGTAAAATGCCGCCGTATTGCGGTCGATTACCACTTCAATCTCAGGATTTCCTTCGTTAAGCTGAAGCTCCGCCTCCTGCACCTCAGGCATCTTCTTCAGCTGCTTTTCCAGCTCTTTTCCGATTTCCTCCAATTTGTCCAGATTGTCGCCCTTGAGCAGGAATGTGATGTCATAGTCACCAAACATGCTGCCGATGGAAGAACTGGACTGCGCAGTAAGGTGTGCCTCTGTCAGATCCGCGAAATGATCCTCAATTTCTGCGGCCAGTTCAGACGCCGACTTGCTGCGCTTTTCCCTGTCGCAAAGGATCAGGTTGATGGAAGCATTGGAATTCGTCGAAAATTGGGACATACCACCGGTAGTGGCAGACAGATGCTTCATTTCCGGCATTCCCAGCAGATATTCCTCTATCCCGGACAGTATCCTATCCTTATCCGCCAGAGAAGTTCCGTAAGGAATCTCCACCGAAATCGTCACTTCGCCTTCGTCTGTTTCCGGCAGAATTTCAACACCCACAGTCACAATCAGAAGCATTGATACGAGGAATATGCAGATGCATCCCACGATAAATTTCTTCGGATGTGCCAAAGCCTTTGGCAGAAGCTTGCCATAGCCTTCTTTCATGCTGTCTATAAACTTCGCGAACTTATTCAAAAGTCTGTATTTGTAACGTCTTTCGCCCACTCTGATATATGTGGTATTCATGGAACCGTGCATTACTTTCGAGAAAAGCATCGGAATAACTGCAACAGCCACGATGAGTGACGCCATCAGCGCAATGATGATGGTCCAGCAAAAGTCTCCGAATACCATGGAAGCCATGCCGTTCGAAAGAGCGATAGGCAGGAAAACCATGACTGTAGTCAGGGTGGAAGCTACGATGGCCAGGAAAATCTCTGCGGAACCTTTTCGTGCCGCTTCCTCCGGATCATCAAGTTTTTGCCGCAACCTGAAGATATTCTCCAATACTACAATGGAGTTGTCCACCAGCATACCGACGCATATGGTCAGCGCGCACAGCGTTATCAGGTTCAATGTCATATTCAGCGACTTCATCAGCCAAAGCGCCGCAAGAAGCGATGTAGGAATGGAAATTCCAATGATCAGCGTGGCTTTAATATTCCTGAGGAAGATAAATACCACGATGATAGCCAAAACAGCACCGTAAAGGGCCGATGTGGCCACGGAACGGATAGAGGAACGGATATAATCCGCCGAGTCGTATCCCACTGTAAATGACAGCTGCGGATATTCTTTTTCCAGCTTTGCCAGCGTCCTGTTAACTGCTTTGGATACTTCCAGAGTGTTGGCATCGGAAGCCTTGGAAATCATGATTCCCACTGCGGTATTGCCGTCAATGCGCGTCACGTTTTCCTGATCCGCATATTTTCTTTCAACATCTGCTATATCGCCCAGTCGCACGATGCTGCGGTCTGCCAGAGTCAGCGGAAGATTTTTCACATCCTCCACGCTCTTAAATTTGCCTGTTGTTCTGACGATAACATCTGTGCTGCCCTTGGAAATGTTGCCGCCCGGCAGATTGATATTTTCAGCTGCCAGAAGCTGCGAAAGCATGGCTGTGGAAAGCCCGTAGCTTCCCATCTTGTCCTGGGAAAGCTCCACTGAAATTTCTTCGTCCACGCCGCCCATCTTGGTAACGGAAGCCACGCCCTTGGCTCTTTCAAACCTCGGCGCCACTTCGTCATTCAGCATGGCTGTCAGCTCTGCAAGATTTTTGGTCGATGAAGACACATAAATCTGCATTACCGGCATCATGTCCATATTCAGCTTGAGGATCATCGGTTTGGAGCATTCATCCGGCAGATAATCCTCCACCATGGCCACTTTTTCCCGCATATCCAGCGTGGCGAAATTCATGTCCGTATCAAAATTGAACTGAACTCCCACCATGGACTGCCCTTCCATGGAATACGACATCATTCCGTCAAGCCCTTCCACTGATGCAATAGATGCTTCGATGGTCTCCGTAACCATGGACTCGGTTTCTTCCGGCGAGCTGTTCGGATAGCTGGTAATGACCATGGCATAAGGCAGTTCAAAGTCCGGCATCAGATCCATAGGGATGGATACCATTGCCAGGAACCCCATTACCACCACGATCAGGAGCACCATCACCGTCGCTACCGGCCTTTTTATAGTAATTGATGCTAAATTCATATTTTAACCCCTTGTTTTGTCTCTTACCCGCGCAATTTGCGCTTTTTCTTTTCTAATTGATAATGCGCACCTGGGTGCCGTCCTTTACGAAGTCCTGTCCGGAAACCACAATGATGTTCCCCTCGTTCACACCGCTCAGGATTTCGGTCTTTTCGCCATTGTCGATACCTGTCTGCACCTCGGTAAATCTGGCAATATCCCCTTTGTTCACGGTCACCACAACCGTCTTTCCTTCTTTGACAATAACTGCCTCAGACGGTACGCAAAGCACGTGCTTGGCTTCTTCGGATGCGATTTTCACCTCGGCAAACATGCCGCTCATCAGTTCGCCGTCGCGATTGTCAATGGAAATGACTACCGGATAGGAATAGGTTCCGTAGGCCGGCGCCGGTGAAATGCTCTGCACCGTACCCTTGAAAGTCCGTCCCTCAAAATTGCTGACCGTAAGTTCCACCTCGTCGCCGGCCTTTATCAGCCCTGCCACGTACTCGGAAGCCGTGGTCTCTATCTGCAGGGCTGTAGTATTGGATACCGAAGCCGCCATCTGCGCGGAAGATGCCATATTGCCCACGGACACGTTCATGGCGGTCACATAACCGTCGATAGGAGATGTAACATTGTAGAATGACAGCTGCTCCGCTGCCAGATTGTAGCTTTCTCTGGCAGAGATCATCTGGGTTCTGGCGTTGTCATAGTCGGATTTGGACACAGCGCCCTGCTCGTAGAGCACGCTGACATTGTTAAACGTATTGCGTGCCAGCTCATAAGCCGCCTTGGCCTGGCTGTAAGGCGCAGCTGCCGTTCCTTTGTCGATTTCAAAAAGCAGCGTGCCTTTTTTCACATAATCGCCCACCTTAGCGTGGACCGCAGTAACCTGCCCCTGTCCCAGCGGATAGATGGCCGCCTCCTCCACTGCCGAGATTCTGCCCGACATCGGCGTCACTTTTGAAATGTTTTCAAAGCCGACAGTAGCCACTTTGACGGAAGTCAGAGTCGTCTCTTCCTCCTGCGGTGAAATTTTATCTGCCACAAAATCCCCTATGCGGTATATTGTCAGCACTATCAGAAATATGATGATGACAGAGGTGATTTTGTGCCTCTTCATCCATGCAAAAATCCCCTCGTCTTTGTTTCTTTCCTTCTTGGTCTTCTCTTTCTTCACTTTTTTTCCTCCCTTTTCCCATTTTGCAAACCGACCCTGCGGTCACTGACCCGTCGGTCGGCAAATCTATTTTAACACTTTGTTACCCGCTGTCAACCACTTTTAAGTGCATCGATTCTATCATGTTACTATGCACACCGCCACAAAACCGCAAAGACGCAAAAAGACCCCGGAAAATTCCGAGGTCTTTTCTTTTGAAATTCTGCGCAAGGCGCATTCTGTGCCAACTAGTCGTTGGTATAGTTATCAAAATATCCCTGAATGTAAACAACAGGAGTACCCTTGTCACCGGAGCCGGAGGTCAGGTCGCACAGGGAACCGATCAAATCTGTCAGCTGTCTTGGTGTAGTACCCTCGGACGCCATGTTTCCTACCAGGTTGGAATCCTTAGCCTTGATGGAGTCGGAAATTGCCGCCTTCAGCTCGTCGCCGGAAAGGTCGGCGAAATCGTTGTCAGCCAAATACTTGAGCTTCAGCTCGTTTGGTGTTCCGATGAGTCCCTTTGTGTGGAACGGGGAAACAACAGGGTCAGCCAGCTCCCAGATCTTGCCCTGAGGATCTTTGAAGGCGCCGTCGCCGTAAACCATTACTTCTACGTTCTTGCCTGTTTCCTTTTTCATTCTCTTCTGGATATCTTCCACCAGACCCTGAGCATCTCTAGGGAAGAGCTTTACCTTGTCTTCTGTAGCCTTGTTGGAGCCCAGCAGACCGTACTTTTCGTTGTAGCCGCTGCCATTAACAGCTGCTGTCATAATATCGTCAAGCGAGCAAACCTTCTCGGCACCTGCTTCGTTCAGAATTCTCTTAGTGCGTACGCGAGTGTGGATGTCGCAGTTGATTACGTTCTTTGTGTACTTTAAGATGTCTTTTGCGTGGTTTGCGAAGATGATTTCGCACTCAGCGCCGCAGCTTTCAACTAGTTCCTTGTAGTAAGCAACATAGTCAACACCTGTGAACTCATGCTTGTTCTCGCCGAACAGCTTGCGATACTGTTCCAGTGTCAGCACATCCGAATAAGGATTGATACCTGCTTCGTCCACTTTGTCAATGCTGATCAGCTGATTTCCCACCTCATCGGAAGGATAGCTGAGCTGAAGAACCACTTTTTTGCAACCCTTCGCAATTCCGCGAAGGCAGATGGCAAAACGGTTTCTTGAAAGGATTGGGAAGATAACTCCCACGGTGCCGCCACCCAGCTTGGCTTTAACATCTGATGCGATATCATCTACGGAGCAATAATTTCCCTGAGCACGAGCCACGATGGACTCAGTAATGCAGACAACGTCTCTGTCTCTCACTTCAAATCCATCCTCGGATTTTGCAGCAAGAAGAACGCTTTCCGTTACGATTGCAGCCAGGTCATCTCCCTCTCTGATGATAGGGCAACGGATTCCTCTGGATACGGTACCTACTCTACGTGTTTCTGACATAATGATCACCCTTTCTCTTACCAAATTGTCTTAAAAAAAAACACTCTAAAAATATACTACTGTCAAATCTAAATTGCAAGCATTTTTTGCGGCTTTTTTAACATTTTTTTGTATTTTATGGCTTTTAATTCTATTTTATTACTTTTAATTCCACTGACCCCTTTTAATGGATTTATTTCTCGCCTATTTTGCAATTATTCCGCGAATATGTTATAATGTTCGCAATATTTGGCGAATTCTTTTTTTCCCGCTCTGTTTTCGGGACAAAGAAAGGTTATTGCAGGTGTTGATGTATGAATATTTTTAATCCGGATTTTGATATAGCCGCGCTTCTGATTGTGGCCATCGCAGGGCTTTATTCAAGAAAAAGATGTCGCAGCACCCCTTCCATCAGATTTTACAGATGGCTCCTGATAGGGCTGGCGCTTTCATCTATATTCAGGCTTTTGGCATCTTTGGTCATCATAGTGCCTTTGGACGTCCCTATGGCCCTGCCGCGCTTTCTTTTTTCCATGCACTATGTTGCAGCCGCAGCCTCAGCTCTCATTTTCGCAGCCTACATCAAAATCATAGTCAACGGCAACGAAGCTTTGAAGTCCGAAAACCGCAGCGTTTTTCTGGCCGCAGTATCCACGCTTCTTGGCTGCCTGCTGCTCTACAATATGATCTCCCCTACATTTTTCGATTTCACTGAGGAACGGGGCTACATCACTCTTCCTGCGTATTCCATCTGCCCGCTGCTTTTGACGATGCTCATCATGTACGGCATTTTGCTGGCTTACAGGGCTCGTCTTATCATCGAAGAAAGAACTTTTTTCTCATTGGCACTGGCATCGGGAATAACAATGGGCGGCATCGCCATGGAGACGGTTTTCCCTTATAAATACGCTGCTTTGCTGTTTACCGCAGCGTCCGCGCTCTCGCTTTTGCTGTTCATAGAGATTCCGGATTTTTCCGGCTATGATGCAGCCATGCAGGCTTTACAGAAAGAAAAAGCCGAAAACGAGAGGATTTCTGTCACCACCACATCCTTCATCAATGGCATGGGGCATGAAATCCGCACGCCGGTCACTTCCATCCTCGGGCTCAACGAGATGGTGCTGAGAGAAACAACAGACCCGAACATCGCATCCTACGCCAGAGACATCAAGTCCTCTGCCGACGCGTTGCTGGGGCTTTTAAATGACATCCTGGATTTCTCGGAAGCTCTTTCCGGCGATATGGAAATAAAAAATTCCGAATATGAATTTCCTTCTCTCATCAACGATCTGCGCAACCTGATGTCGCTGAAAGCTCTCGACAAAGGGCTTTATCTGGTGATCAGGCCGGATGCATCCATCCCTCAGATTATGAAGGGCGACCATGTCAGGCTGAAACAGATTCTGGTCAGCATCCTGTCAAACTCCGTAAATTTCACGGAAAAAGGCGGCATCACTCTCACAGTCAGCTGCTCCAGGGCAGATGCAAATCACGTAGATCTGCGTTTTGACTGCAAAGACACAGGTGCAGGCATCCGCACCGAAGACCGGGAAAAAGTCTTTATTCCTTTTATGAAGCTTTCGGGCGATTCGGAAGAAGACGGAGAAGGCTCAGGCATCGGTATGAGTTATGTAAGGAACATGCTGCTGGCTATGGGCTCAGACATTGAAATACAGAGCATCTACGGAGTCGGTTCCATCTGCTCTTTCACGCTGCGCCAGGAAGTAGTCTCAGGCGCCGATATTACGCATCCGGCAGCAGAAGAAAGCGATTCCAGGGGTCCTGCCAGACAGCTGTACCGTTGCAAATTCACTGCGCCGAAAGCCCGTATTCTGGTGGTGGATGATGCACCGTCCACGCTGAAAGTTTTCAGAGAGCTTCTGAAGCAAACCGGCATTCGTATTGACACAGCAGCCTCGGGCGCAGAAGCTGTGGGGCTGGCAGCCAAAGAAACATACCATACCATATTTGTTGACCAGCTGATGCCGGAAATGGACGGGATCGAGACCATGCAGGCTATCCGAGATGAGGAAAACGCTCTCAACATCGGTTCACCGATCATCGCCATGACGGCAGCCGATGTCCAGGATAATGGTGACAACTACATTTATTCAGGCTTCAATGGTTTTCTGGCAAAGCCGCTCAAACCGGAACAGCTCGAGAACATACTGATTCACAATCTCCCGCAAGAACTTGTTACTCTTCAAAAATAAAACTTATTACCCTTCAAAAATATAAGCAACCCGCGGAATCATCCACGGGTTGTATTTTTTTCGCTTAAGTTCGAAGCCTCGTTATACCAAAAATACGCCGGCAAAAATCAGCAGCATACCCGCATATCGCCAGGCATTCATCTTTATCTTGGCAGTAAGCACTCCAAGGATGTCCAGCACCATACCACCGAAAATCTCTCCAAACATGTTGGCTGTCACCAAAAGCGCAACGCCGATGACAGGTGTGACGATTACGTTCAGGCATACGCCCGTACCGCCATACACACCGCCCAGAAGCATCCATGGTCTGATGCCCTTGAGAGAGCCCAAACTCAATTCTTGCGTGTTTTTCTCCGCGCCTCTTTTGCAGAATACCTTTTGCAGCAAAATGATAGCAAGAACGAAAACAAAGCCTTCCGTGAAATTCATCCAGCTGCCCTCAAGTTTTCCCACATATGATGCCATCCCGGCGTTGGCTGCAGCCTGAACGGCTCCTCCTGCCCCCGCCAGAAAAGCGGCAAAGACCACGGCCACCGTCCTTGCATCCGGAATCTTTTTTACGTCTGCCTGTTTCTTGCCGATGTATACCAATGCCAAGCCTGCGATAATGATAGCGCATCCCACAATTCGCGAGGCTTCCACTGCCATACTTTCTGTGCCGAACCATCCGAAAGTGTCCACCAGCATACCCATGATCAGCTGCCCGGTCATGATGATGGTGACAGTCATGGCCATACCCAGCAGCGGCACGGAAATCGTTATGATGATAACCATGCAGGCGCCAAAGATACCGCCTGAAAACATCCACAGCGGCACTTCACCCATTCGCGACAGATCGCCGTCGCCAAAGATTTGTGAAATAATACCCAGAAAAATGATGCCGCCTCCGAAGCTTGCAGCCGAAGCCGGCAGATTCCCGACAAAAGAGGCGAGTCTGGTATTGGTAGGGCCCTGCACTGCAAAGGCCAGCCCGCCCAGAATCGCCAAAACAACCGAAAACATTAATCCTACCCCTCTGTATTTTATCTTCTTCGAACGTATCTGATATTATGCTCACTGGTAGGTCCTTCTTTGACGAACGACTGCTCCTGAGAGCGAATTTCCTCCACGATCGTGATGTTGAAGTATTTGCTGTCCTGCAGATCCAGCACGATCGGCGATTCCAGATTTACTCCGTCTCGCATATAGACTGAAACCACCGGCCTCAGGGAACGGTTGGTGCACATGATGACCCTCGCAATATCTCCGTTGGAAAGCTTTACAATGCCTCCTACCGGATATGGCGAAATGCGCTTTACGAAAGTGGATACCACTTTCGGATCGAACTGAGTGCCCGCTCCTCCCATGATATATTCCACGGCTTCCTGATTGGAATAGCCTCTGCGATAAGGCTTGTCCGTGATAATGGCGTCGAACACGTCAGCCACCGCCACGATAGCACCATACAGCGAAATGGCGTCTCCGCGTTTGTGCGCCGGGTAGCCTGTGCCGTCGTATCTTTCGTGATGGTCTATTACCGCAGAAAGTGCATCATATGGCACATCCAGATAATTTTCCACATATTCGAGACCTTCCGCCGGGTGCTTGCGCACCTCCATAATCTCCACATCCGTGAGGCCTTCCGGCTTGTTGATAATATCCATCGGTACAAAGGCTTTGCCTATATCGTGCAGCATGGCGCCCACGCCTAGGTTGTAGAGCTCGTTTCTGGAAAGCCCGAAAGATTCACCCAGAGCAATGGCCAGCACTGCCACGTTTACGGAGTGGTTGTAGGTATAATCATCGAAATTTTTCAGATCCACCATGTTGATCATGAGGTTTTTGTTGTTGCACACCTGATCGATGATATCGTCCAAAATCAACACAATCGGCTCAAATACTGCCTGTGCCTGTTTCGGCGTCACGCCTTCCACATTAACGACACCAAACATCCTCTTCACTGCGGAAACAGCCTTCCTGCGGGTAATCGTAGAAACAATACCCACCGGCTCGTCACCGCCGAAGTTCTCCTCGATGTATATTCCGTTAAAATCCAGTCGTTTCAACGCCTCAATCAGAGTTCGCGTCAGGGCGGTCCCCTGCGGAACCAGCAAATCGCCATAAGCGTCATACACGCTGTTGGCCACTACCATTTTGGAAACAAGGCAATTAATAGGAACATATCTCATTTTCGTCACCTGTCCTGCTAAAATCCATAAATTACTTCAACTTTTATCTCTATCAAATTTATCTCATCAAACAGGCGGGCATGCCGAGCATGTCTTGCCTACACTTCCCCCTATACTATTTTATAGCATAAAAAAAATAAAGGAGCAAGCCTTAGCCGCCCCTTTAAGACTGTATTCCGTGTATTCGTGCATTATAAAGAAGGGCGCTGCAGGAGTAGCAGAGACCGTTGCGGGTAGCCGGCACTTAGCGATTTGCGAGCGTAAGGCGAAGCAAGAGCTTAGTACCGCTGCGTGAAGCCCGCACCAGGCGAGAGCCGTGGTCTCGGATGCTCCTGCAACGCCCTTCTTTGCCTGACTATCTGAAAGAAATTCATGGTGCTACGCAATTTCCAGTCGGATGTTTAAATTTCATGCCCTGAGCGCCCTAATCAGTGCGTTTAAGTCATATTTTTGCGCCTAAAATCAGGTTTCATGGAAACGCCCCTGAAAAATTATGACTTAAACGGCCCGCTACCGTCATTTAGGTCATACGCTTTTACCTGCAATTGGAAATTCCACCTTCAAACCCCGAAAATTTATGACTTTATATGCTGTATTCACGCTCCTAGGGCATAAATTTTCTGCAGCGCCCGGTTTTACGCGCGAGTTTTAAGCTTCAGGAAGAGTTTCTTTATTTTGGTCACGATTTTGACTTTGATGCAGATTATCACTAATACCACAATTATTAAAATTGTTATGATATTATACGAAATCCAGTAGGCGATGCCGGCCAGTACGTCCACGAAATTGGCCGCGCCGTCCTTCAGGTTTTCAAGGAGCAGCTCGCCAAAGCCGCGTCTGCCGCCGATGCCGCCTTCCACTCTGCCCACTTCGCTGACACAGAGGTTTATGGTGGAGTAGCCCACCAGAGAGTCATACCTGTTCAACGTGGAAGTGTACATATCGATTTCGTATTCGGTGTTTGAAAGCGCATTTTCGATTTCCACCATGTCACCGATGTCCTTTGCATCGGCCAGGAGTTCCTGCAATCTGGCTTCTTTGGTCCTGAGACTCTTCAGTCTGGTCTCCGTCTCAAAGTATTCGGTGCCGATGTCCTCGGTGGATTCGTCCATGGATGTGATGTGAAAATCCTTGCCTACATTGTCCAGAAAGTCGCGGTAATTTTCCTGCGGCACTCTGATCACAAAACTGCCATAGCGGTAATATCCCGTTTCAAAATATCCGCCGTTGCTGGCTGAGCTGGACTCGATATATCCGCCTTTTTCGGTCACAAGCGCTTTGATGGCTTCGATGGCTTCGTCATATTCCACCGCCTGGAGATTGACATTGGCGCGGTATATCAGTTTCACATTCTTTTCAGTCGCCGTCTTGCCGGCTTCCACCGGAATATTCGGCCCGTTCACAGCCGCCATATCCTCGGTAGCTGCCGCCATTTCGGGAGCTGCAGATTTGGATTCTTCAAGCCCGAATCCGTTCACGCTGCGCCCAGACGTTTCCGCTGCAAAGTCTGCGGTTTCCCCCTCATCCCAGTCTGCGTCTTCAAACTTTGCTCCGTTGTAATCGCCGCTGCCCATGAAAAAGTCTCCGCCGGTGAATGCGCCTATACCCAGGCACACTACAAAGACTGCGGCAATACCCGCTACCCATTTTGTGACCCTGCGATAGCTCTTCCTGTGAGTGCTTGCTTCCGTAAAGCCTGCATCCTTCGCATTTTCTGCATCTTTTGCCGTGGATTCTGCCGCCTCTTCCACAAACTCCGGCCTGATATCGCTCATGGCCTTTAACATTTCCTCGCTTTTCATACACTTACCCCCTCATTTTCAAGGTAGTCTCTCAAGGCTTCCCGCGTTCTGAATAGCGCGGTCTTCACCTTGCTCTCGGTGAAACCAAAGGCTTCCGCGATTTCTTTCACCGTATCCATATACCAATATCTCCTGACAAAAATCTTTCGCGCATCGCTTTCAAGCCCTTCCAGAAATGCATCCAGGATCTCCGCCAGTTCCACATT
>CAMPBN010000013.1 GCA_946638265.1 uncultured Bacillota bacterium | reverse complement strand
CGAAGAGCAGATTCGCGAAAAAGCAAAAGAAATCGGCGAGAAGATTACCAAAGAATATGGAGATGAGGACATTGTCCTGGTGGGCATTCTCAGAGGAGCCATTATGTGGATGACAGATCTGATGAGATATATTGACAACCCGAATCTTACCATAGATTTTATGGCCTGCAGCAGCTATGGCGCTGCCACCAAGACCAGCGGTGTTGTAAAGATCAACAAGGACCTGGATTCAGATATCGAAGGCAAGCATGTTATCATCGTTGAGGATATCGTGGACTCCGGCATTACATTGAATTATCTGATGCATTATCTGGAAAACCGTATGCCAAAGTCGGTGAAGATTTGCTCACTTTTGAACAAGCCAAGCGGCCGCAAGGTGGATCTGGAACCGGATTATTATGCTTTTGAAGTGGGCAACCAGTTCATCATCGGCTATGGCCTCGACTATGCGCAGAAATATCGCCAGTTGCCTTACATCAGCTATCTGGTGCAGGAAGAAAAAGAGGAAACCCCCGAAGAGTAGGGTACCTATATACCGGCCGGGCGGTTTCCCGGAAAACTAACGATAAATATGTGACCTCAAAAGGGCCGCAAAACGCAAAGGAGATTAGAAAAATGGGTTACGAAGTAAAAATCGGTATTTCCAACAAGCACGTACATCTGAGCCAGGAAGCTCTCGAATTCCTCTACGGCGCAGGACACCAGCTGACACCGATCAAAGATCTGGTACAGCCGGGACAGTTTGCATCCGAAGAGAGAGTAGACGTAGTGGGACCTAAGGGCACACTGAAGGGTCTCCGTATCCTGGGACCTGTTCGTAAGGAAACTCAGGTAGAACTTTCCATGACAGACGCAAGAACAATCGGTATCACTGCTCCAATCAGAGAATCCGGCAAGCTGGAAGGCACACCGGGCTGCACTCTGGTAGCTAACGGCAAGGAACTGGTTATCGACCACGGCGTAATCGTAGCGTGGAGACACATCCACCTGGATCCTGAAGAAGCCAAGGAAGCAGGCGTAAAGGATGGCGATATCGTCAGCGTAAAGATTGAAGGCGAAAGAGGTTTGACTTTTGACAACGTTCTGGTAAGATCCGGCGAAAAGCACAAGAGAGAGGCTCATTTCGATACAGACGAGGGTAATGCAGCAGGTTGCGGCGGCAATTCCGTTTGCACTATCATCAAATAAGTGAAAAGACTTTTAAAGCGCGGTCTTGAGGCCGCGCTTTTTTCGCATTAAAAACCCTGCGACGGACGCAGGGGTTTTTGTTTGTGTTTTTAGTATCCGCAGCGGCTGGTATTGCGCCAGATACCCATTTTTTCCGCACATTTTACGAGTTCGTCGCGGAACTTTGGATGAGCGATTCCGATCAGGAGCTCTGCTCTTTCCCATGTGCTTTTGCCCTTCAGGCAGGCTGCGCCGTATTCCGTAACGATGTAGTCCACTGCCATACGTGGCGTGGTGACGATGGAGCCCTGCGGCAGGAGAGGCATGATCAGCGACTCCAGCTCGCCCTTGGCATTCACTCTCGAAGACGGAGTGCAGAGGAAGCTGTGCCCGCCTACGGACTGGAAAGCTCCCAGCACGAAGTCAAGCTGACCGCCTGTTCCGCTGATCTGCTGCATACCTGCGGATTCAGAGCAAACCTGACCGTACAGGTCCACAGCGATACAGCTGTTAACAGAGATGAAATTAGGAATTTTGGCGATGGTCTCGATGAGATTTACATAATCTACAGGCGCGGAACAGCAAATAGGATTGTCATCGATGAAATCGTACAGCCGCTTGGTGCCGCCTGCAAATGTGTAGACTGCCTTGCCCTTGTCGATAGGCTTGTTGCCCGTGAGCTTGCCTGCTTCGAAGAGGTCCACATAGGCGTCGGTGAACATCTCGGTGTGAGCCTCCACGTTGCGGATGTCCGACTGGGCTATTTTCTTGCCGATGCAAAGCGGCAGACTGCCGATTCCCAGCTGGATGGTGCAATGGCTCTTGATATTTTCAACAACAAAATTTGCAATCTTGTTGTCAATCTCGCTCGGCTCTTTTGGCGGCAGCTCTGCCAGAGGCTGGTTGCTGCCTTCCACTACATAGTCGATGCCGTAAAGATTCAGCTGTGTCTGGTAGCCGTGTGCGATCGGCATATTCTTGTTTACTTCCACGATCTTCATCTTCGCGGATTTGATAACTCCCCACATATCCGCTACCTGCGGACCAAGGTTGAAATTGCCGTGGTCGTCCATAGGCGCTACCTGAAAATATGCGATATCTATATCATTGTTGTTGTTGGTCCAAAGGAATGGCAGCTCGCAGAAAAGCATCGGGATATACCAGCATCTGCCTTCTTTGTTCATGGCACGGTCCAAAGCGCTGAAATGCGCGGATGCAAAACGCACCTGCTCGTTGCTGGTGGATGCGGTGTATGTCTCAAACGGCTTTTCACGAATGCCTACCGTGCTCAATATGACCACGTCGTGAAGCTCATCCACGCGCTTGGCCAGAGCTTTGTCAATATCCACCACTGTGCCGCAGCCCGTTCCGAAGTGGATACGGTTTCCATCCTTGACAAAAGATGCGGCCTTTTCCGGTGTGATCAATTTTTTTCTGTATTCTTCCGCTAAACTTGAAACTTTGTACATATGATTGTCCTCTTGGTGTCATATTCCGGGCAAAAGCAGGCTTACACTTTTGCCACTCACTTGCTTTAACGTACTGATACATAAAATCGTTTTAGTTTGTCAAATTTTTGACAACTAAAGTATAAAATAAAGGCCGCCCGAGGGCAAGCCTTTTTCAGAAAAAACAATCTTTATTCAATTTTGATTCAATTTTGGTCAGTTGCCGAATGCATGCTTGCGATATGCTTCGAGTTCGTCCATCACATAGTCGATGAAACTCTTGTAGATACCCGTGTATTCGCGGTTTTCGGATATACACCTAGGAAAGAAGCATGCGGTCGCTGACTACGGCGCCGCAAGTTTCTTCTTTAAATAGCGAAATCAGGGTGCCTGTGGTGGCTTTTTCACGCTCTGCGCCGCTAAGGTCGTGTATGATTTTGCCGCCGTTCATCATGATGGTGCGGGAACCCAGGTGCAGGGCGGAATCCATGTCGTGGGTAATCATGAGGCAGGTGATGCGGTTTTCCGATACGATTTTTTCCGTGAGCTCCAGGATCTTTTCGGCCGCAGCGGGGTCCAGGGCCGCAGTGTGCTCATCCAGGAGCAGGAGCTTGGGCGTGTGATATGTGGCCATGAGCAGCGAAAGAGCTTGACGCTGGCCGCCGGAAAGAAGGCCTACCGGACTTTTCATACGGTCTTCCAGACCCATGCCCAGGACAGCCAGCATTTCACGAAAATCTTTTCTGTCCCTTTCGCTGATGCGGCCCAGCCAGCCGCTGCGGCCCGAAGCCAGAAACAGGTTGTCTTCGATACTCATGGCAGGGGCAGTGCCTTGCATCGGATTTTGGAAAAGGCGGCCGATGGAGGCTGCGCGGACAAAATCTTTGGTATGCGTGATATCTTTTCCGTCCAGCTCTATGCTGCCTGAGTCGATGCCGAAACTGCCGCTGATGGCGTTGAGAAGCGTGGATTTGCCTGCACCGTTGGAGCCGATGACCGTGACAAATTCGCCTTTTTTAAGATGGAGCGAAATGTCCGAAAGAGCCTTTTTTTCATTGACTGTGCCGGCGTTAAAAGTTTTTGATATATGATTTAATTTCAGCATGATGGGATTCCTTTCTTTTGAAGAGGGCAGCCGCGGTGAGGCGGGAACCTCTTTTTTTGGCTTTTTCCAAAAAATGCGGGCCTGCGATGGCTATGATGACGATGACGGATGATGCCAGTTTCAGCATATATGCAGGCATATTGAGTCTGAGTGCCAGAGTGTAGAACAGGCGGAAAAGCACTGAGCCTGCCACTGCGCCTGCAATGCCGAGGGCTGTACCTCCTTTTTTGAAAAACATTCTGCCTATCAGAAGAGAAGCAAGAGCCACAGTCAGCATCCCCGTGCCGATGTTTATGTTGGCGGATTTGCTGTAGCATGCGAGAAGGCATCCCGAAAGCGCCGTGAAGGAGCCCGATATACAAAGCCCCAGGATGGTGATGGCTGTGATGTTGATGGAAGAAGACCTTACCATATCCGGATTGTCACCTGCAGCGCGGAGGGCAAGACCCAGTCTGGTGCGCAGGAAAAATGCCAGGGATGTTCCGACAGCCAGAACAAAAAATGCGGCTGTAATCAGCTTGCCTGCGGCTTCCAAAGAGCTGCCCGCCAAAGCATCCGTGATGAACGAAAAAACGGTGGTCCTGCCGTTCATATTGAGAAGCGATGAGCCACCCATTATTGCGATGTTTATTGAGTAGGCACCGGTATTTACCACGATGCCGGAAAGCAGGCTGTCCATACCCATTTTGGTCTGGAGAAGGGCGGTGAGGAGGCCGGAAAGCGCTCCTGCCAGCATGGCAGACGGGACAGCCAGAAAAGGATGCCCCGCGATAACCATAACAGCCCCTGCGGCGGCGCCCATGGTAAAGGCACCGTCGGTGGAGAGGTCGCATATATTCAGCATGGAATAGCTGAGATAAAGAGCCAGCACAGTGAGGGAACTGATGAGCCCCAGCTCAAGCGTAGTCTGAAAAAGTGATGTCATTTATATTCCTCCTAGAAAGCTTCGGCTGTTTTGATGGTCTGAATCTTGCTGGCAAAATCGCTGAATTTTGCACTCAGGTCTTCAAGAGTCAGGCCAAAAGCTTTCATGACGTCTTCGTTGATCGTGACAATGCCGTTGTCAAAAGTCTTGACAGGCACGCTGCCCGGATCGAGGTCGCCAAGAAGGATTTCTGCTGCCATGTCGGCTGTTTCTCTGCCCAGGTCCGCATAGTTTACGCCAAAGCCGAGGAATGCGCCGTTGAGAGCGAAGGAGTCGGCTCCGCAGTAGTGAGGGATGCCTGCGTTTTCGAAGATTTCGCAGATGGAAAGCTCGGCAGTCATAACTGTGTTGTCGGTCGGAGTGAAAACTGCTTCAACGCCTGCGGATACCAGAGCGTTTGCTGCGAGAGTCACTTCTTCCACATTGGTACCGGTCTGCTCTGTGACTTTGATGCCTTTGGATTTGAGGAGTGCGCGGGCTTCTTCGATAGGCTTTTTGGATGAATCCTGACCCGGGTCGTAGAGGAGACCGACGGATTTGATTTCAGGGTTTGCGGCTACCATCATTTCGATAATGGAACCTGTGTTGAGAGCATCGCTGGTGCCCGTGATGTTCGCGCCCGGCGCTTCAAGCGAGGATACAAGGCCTGTGCTGAGAGGGTCGGATACCGCAGAGAAGACTACAGGAATACCTGTGCCTTCCGTTGCGCTTTGCATGGCCATTGCTACAGGTGTGGCGACGCCGATCATCATATCGGTATCTGCTGCCATGAAATTGGCAATGATCTGCGAGAGTACGTTGGCGTCTGCGTTACAGTTGTCATAGCGGACAGTAAATTTGACGCCTTTTTCATCGCCGATTTCGGCAAGGCGGCTTTGGATATTTTCCACAATCTGATTTAAGGATGCATCGTCCACATAGTTGCAAAGGCCGATGACGTATTCCGTTTCGCCTGATGCGGACTTTTCCTCGCCTTGAGAGCAGGCGAAAAGTGATGAGATGAGGACGAGTGTGAGCAGGATTGCTGCTCCTTTTTTGAGTAGATTTTTCATTTTTTTGTCTCCTTTTCTTTTTCTGATTTGCAGGCTCCCGATGGAGGAGGCTGCACGATAGTGATTGCTGATTTGGGGACAAAATAAAAATCTGTCCCTGCAAATCAAAATTTGCTGGGACAGATAGAATATACCTGCGGTGCCACCCGGCTTGACACTCAAAAAAGAGCGCCCACTTTAGCGCGTACCATCATACGCTGACCTTGTTAACGAAGGGTCTGCTCCGTCGCCCATACTCAGGTTTCCCTTTTCTGTTTGCCCTTGGAAGTCCATTCCCGTAGAAGCTGCATATCGCACTCTCACCATCTGCGAATCGCTCCGATGCTCACCAAAACGGTACTCACTCTTCCTCATCGGTTTGAAAACATATTTAGTTTTCTAGAATATTACTCTGATGCTCCGGCTTTGTCAACACCTTTCTTTTGTGCTTTTTTGTTTTGCGAAAAGCCCGGGGATGGGTTTTGTGGTATAATGGGCGCAGTGGAATCCGAGATTTCAGGATATGAATTGCAAAGAATTTGTAAAATAAAAAGCGAAACGGAGGGCAATTTTTATGCTTACAAAACCCCTTAACAAATATTTCGATCACACGCTGCTGAAGCCGGCCGCCACGACAGAGGACATCAAAAAGCTCTGCGCGGAGGCGAAGGAATATGATTTTTATTCGGTGTGCGTGAACGGATGCTATGTGGAGACTGCATGCGCAGAGCTGGCAGATACGGACGTGAAGGTGGCGGCCGTTATCGGCTTTCCGCTGGGCGGCATGAGCATGGACGCAAAGATTGACGAGACATGCGATGTCTGCGAAAAGGGCGCCTCTGAGGTGGACATGGTGCTGAATATCGGCGCCCTCAAGGAAGGGCGATTTGACTATGTGCAGGACGAAATCGCCTGCTGCGTGGCCGCTGCTGACGAGTATGACGCCATCGTGAAAGTCATACTCGAGACCTGCTGCCTCACGGACAGCGAGATCGCCAAGGCCTGCGAGCTGGCCGTGGCAGCAGGCGCCGAATTCGTCAAAACCAGCACCGGATTCGGCGGCAGCGGCGCTACGGCGCGCCACGTAGCCCTGATGCGCGCATCCGTCGGCAATCTGGCATCCGTGAAAGCCTCCGGCGGCATCCGCGACCTGGATACCTGCCTGGAGATGATCGAAGCGGGCGCTGACCGCATCGGCGCTTCGGCATCCGTAGCCATTATGCAGGAATACAAAAAAAGCGCCCGCCCGCAATAAAACGCGGAGCTCTTTGCGCTAAAAAACAACTATGTATGCCCCAGAGCCATCGCAGCATGCTCCAGGGCATATTTTTTTCTCTAAAAATTGTTTTCCCGCCCGCGGAATATGCCCTAGACTGCAAAATTTAGTCTCTAGGGCATACAATCGCAGTTGCAGAGGCTGCTGCGGAGGGAATATTCCGGAAAATGTATGGTCTAATGGCGGTTTTTGTGGCTCTAGGGCATACAATCGCAGTAGCAGCGGCTGCTGCGGAGGGAATATTCCGGAAAATGTATGGTCTAATGGCGGCTTTTGTGGCTCTAGGGCATACAATCGCAGTTGCAGCGGCTGCTGCGGAGGGAATATTCCGGAAAATGTATGGTCTAATGGCGGTTTTTGTGGCTCTAGGGCATACAATCGCTGTAACAGCAGCTGCTGCTAGGGCATATTTTTCAAAAAAGTGCTTGACAAATTATATTTGATAAAATATAATTTAGAAAAATATAAAATGCGAAAGCGGCGAAACACCGCTATAAATCCCGGTGATGCAAAAGGAACCGGGTTAAAATCAGAAAACAGGAGGATAAGAGATTATGAAATTTTATGATCAGAGCGTAACTGCGGTTGACGGCCGTGAGATTTCCATGAAAGAATATGAGGGCAAGGTAGTGCTGGTGGTAAACACAGCTACAGGATGCGGATTTACACCGCACTACAAGGATATCGAAGCTATGTACGAAAAATATCACGACAGGGGATTTGAAGTGATCGATGTACCTTGCAACCAGTTTGCCGGCCAGACTCCGGGTACGGACGATGAGATTCACGAGTTCTGCACACTCAACTACAACACTCAGTTCCCGCAGATGAAAAAGGCCGATGTGAATGGCGAAAATGCCATTCCGCTTTTCAAATTCCTAAAGGGCGAAAAAGGCTTTGAAGGATTTGGCAAAGGCCCTAAGGCTCTGGCTATGGGAGCCATGCTTTCGAAAATCGACAAAGACTACAAAAACAATTCCGAGATCAAATGGAATTTCACAAAGTTTGTGGTGGACCGCAGCGGAAATGTGGTTGCCAGATTTGAGCCAACCGCCAAGATGGCTGACGTAGACAGCTGCGTGGCAGGCCTGCTCTAAAACACGCAAATCCGCATAAACTGCACCGATTCATACAAAAAAGCTCCGGAAATCCGGAGCTTTTTCCCTATTTTATATCAGAGTCTATAATGCAATTTTCAATACCATATTCTAAAAGCAGACCGATTAATTCGTTTCTGCTTCGACCGGATTTCTCAGACAGCTGATTTATTGAATCTACGATTTCTTCTTTTATCCTGATGGAGAATACTTTGTAACCGTCTTCACCCTTCGGGAGCTTTTTCTTTATAATAAGTTTTTTCTCGTTTTTCATACCAGTACCTCCTAACATGATTTTATGTTTGAGGCACGTGAAATTATATGTTACAATATATGTTACAAAAGCAAAGATATACAATAGGCTAAATTTTTAAGTGCTTTTATATGTTAATTTAAGGAGGAGAAAATGGAAAAACACGATTATTTGATGAGGCGGACCGTTGCAATTGTTTTGGCGCTTTGCCTCAGTTTGACACTGTTCACTGTTCCGGTTATGGCGACGAGTTACACGGAAGTTGTGTCGTGCCGATATGATGATGCCTTTGATTTTTCAGAGGGTTTGGCCGTAGTGGAATTGGACGGCAAGAGAGGTTATATCGACAAAACAGGTAAGGAAATTATTCCGATTAGATATGATCAAGCATACGATTTTTCCGGAGGTTTGGCTTTGGTGGAACTGGACGGAAAATGCAGTTTCATAGATAAGACAGGCAAAGAGATCTTTTCACTTGATAAGTATGATGAGTTTGCACTCAGATTCACCGAAGGCTTTGTTGCAGTAAAATTAAATGGAAAATGGGGATTCTTAGATAAAACCGGTAAGGAAATTATCCCTCCTAGGTATGACGACGACGCAGATGAAGTTTTTTACTTTTGTGAAGGCTTTGCGGCAGTAAAATTGAATGGAAAATGGGGATATATAGACAAAACCGGCAAAGAAATCATTCCAATCAAATATGACATTGCATACGATTTTTCTGAAGGTTTAGCGAATGTAGAACTAAATGGAAAATGTGGTTATATAGACAAAACCGGCAAAGAAATCATTCCACTTAAATATGACGCCGCATATGGTTTTTGCGACGGTGTGGCCGTAGTAGAACTGAATGGGAAATATGGCTGCATCGATAAAACCGGCAAAGAGATTGTTCCACTTTGGTACGATTCTGTATATGATTTTTACGAAGGGCTGGCTTCTGTGGAATTGGATGGCAAGGCAGGGAGTATCGACAAGACCGGCAAAGAAGTCGTGCCTATCAGATATGCTGGAGTTGGTTCATTCTGCGAGGGTCTTGCATGGGTTGTGCTCAATGATAAAATAGGCTACGTAGATAAGACCGGCAAAATTGTTATAAGTTGTGAATATGATGAGACCAGTAATTTTAGTGATGGGGTTGCATGGGTAAAATCGAATGACAAGTTTGGATATATAGATAAGACCGGCAAAGAGGTAGTCCCTTGCAAATATGACGAAGCTTATTTGCCTAGCGAGGGACTTGCAGTGGTATGTCAGAACGGAAGATATGGATATATTTCATTCACAGGGGCCTCGACTTCAATACAGAAAGCTGATGCAATCAGCGCAACCGTTGATGGTAAAGCTGTAGTTTGGACAGACGCAACACCGTTCATTTCCAACGGCCGCACATTGGTGCCGCTCCGCGCCGTTGCGGATGCTCTGGGATTGACGGTAACTTGGGATGCCAAGGCTCGCGAAGCGATATTCACCAATGGAGATAAGACAATTCGTTTCCCAATCGGTGCAACCGAAGCTCTTACTTCGACCGGCGCGAAGGTGAAGATGGATACGGCGGCAATAATTAAGGACAGCCGCACATATGCGCCAATCCGTTACCTGGCTGAGTTCTTTGGCCACAATGTTGGCTGGGACAATGCAACACGTACCGTTGTGATCACCGAAAAATAATAACCTAAAAAAGCTCCGGATTTCCGGAGCTTTTTCTTTGAAGTTTCTCCTTTTTCCCTTGCCATTCATTTAATAAAATGTAAAATAGTGATGGAACTATTTTGTGATGAACTTTTGAATATTAAATGACAATTCCCGGCAGGAGAGTACAGATGAGAATGAAGAATGATCCTAATTTTGAAAGGCGAAAGCAGTTCGAGGAAATCACCGAAAATTTCAATGAACATCTGCCTTCCGTGAAAAAGCGGTTAAAGGCTTTGCTGAATGAAGGCATCAATCAACACGATCTTTTTACCATAGGCGCAGCCAGCTATTGGCTGGGTTATGTGCTGTTTTCCACAGGTGAAAGAAAGGGCGTGCTTTCTTATGCGCTGAAAGCCACTACTTTATTTGCGGAGACAGCAGAATACGATCTGGCTGCCCGCAGCTACAATCTCCTGGCGGTTTACTACATTGTCACAGGCTCATATCTCCTGGCTGCCGATGCATTCAGAAAGCTTGCGGGCATCTTAAAAGAGCATCCCGATGCCGGTGTCAAAACAGCTACTCTGAATTGTAATATTGCTGAGAATTATTGCCGCATGGGAGACCAGAAAAAGGCCATCAGATACGGTGAAAAAAGTATAAAAGAAGTGCTGAAAAAGACCCCGGACGATTACAGGCTGCTGTTTACGGTTGCAGGCAACATGTCCGAGTATTATGAGCGCGAAGGCATGTATGACAAGGCACTCGAAAGCCTCAGCATCATGAAAGATGCCATGGACAAGGCGGATAACAAAGTGGACGAGCTTGCACGCTATTTTCTGCGTACTGCCAGCGTCAGATATTCCATGGGCGATATACCGGAAGGCAATATATATGCCGACATCTCTCTTTCCGGAGCCGAGGCAAAAGTCAGCATGCACGAATATTCCAAGGATTACGAAAGACTGGCAAGCGACCTGATCTCGCGCAAAGATTTCGATCGGGCAAAGGCATTCATAAAGCTTCTGGAAGACTATTCGAAAAAAACAGGCATGCTTTCGGACAGGATCAGCGAATACAAGATAAAATACGCATATTACGATGCGGTCCGCGACCACGTGGAAACCCTGCGCTATGCGACGATGCTCAATGAATGCTACGAACTCCGAAGCGCCGAAAACCTCTCCACGCAGCTGGAGATTCAGGACAAGCTGTTTGCGGCAATGGACGATGCCAAAAGGCTGATCAGGCAGGCGCAGGAAAGTGAGAAGAATCTGAATGTTGACGCGCTGACCGGATTTTTCAACAAGGCCGGAGCCGAAAAATTCCTGGTGCCTTTTTGCAGAAAAGGAAATGGCACTCTCATGGTGCTGGATCTTGATAATTTCAAGCTGATCAACGACCTCTACGGCCATGCCAGAGGCGATGATGCGCTTGTGCTGTTTTCGAAGATCCTCAGAAAGAGATGCAGATCCGGCGATATCATCTGCCGCGTGGGTGGCGATGAGTTTGTGGTCTGCCTTGAAAATACGGCGGAAGAGCGCGTTATTGCCGCCTTCACAGAAGATATCAATCTGCAGATGATGGATGAATGCAGAAAACTGATAGGGGAAGATTTTGAAGTACCTATCGGCGTATCGGTGGGTGCCGTGCATATTCCCGAAAAGGGCGGAGAATATGATGTTTTGTTCCGAAAAGCGGACAAGGCACTCTACAAGGTAAAGCAAAACGGCAGACACGGATATTGCTTCTATTATGGTGAAAACGAGTTCTCCGGCGTTGACGACGCTGCCGACAGTCTTTCACGCATGATGGCGATATTCGGGGAACGTGGGACGGCAAAGGAAGCGATAAGCGTGGGAACTGCCGATTTCAGCACTCTCTACCGCTATGCAGCGCGGCACTCGGCTGTCCGCGGTACCGATGCCTATATTGTGATGTTCAGACTTCAAAAGAAGGACGTTCCGGGAGATGATGAATTTGCCACCGCGGTTTACAGGTTCGGCAATGTTCTCAGAAAGACTCTGAGCAATGACAATGCCATGGCATTCGGCAGGCACAGCACGTTTTTCGTACTCCTTCCGGATACGGATGCGGCCGGGGCGCAGTGCGTGACAGACCGCGTGGCCGAAATCTGGGAAGCCACCCGGGACAGCGGGCTTACCGTTTTGGAGAGCAGCTTCCGTTCGATATTGAAATAATGAAAAAGCTCCGGCATGTGCGCGGGGCTTTTTTGCGGCAAAATTTATGCAAAAAAATGGATAAAAAATTTGTCAGATTTTGCTTGCCATTTATTTTGAAATATATTAGAATCAGTCGACGCAAAAATCGGGGCATACATTCGTTTCTTAAAAATTGGGGGAAATATAGGTTAAGGAAGGATTAGAGATGTATTTAAAATTAGAAAATATTCTGCCGGGAATGTCCTTGGGGAGGGACGTTGTCCTAGAAGGCGTCACTTTGATGAGCAGGGGTACCGAAATCACCAAAAAGATGCTGGAGACTTTGTGCGAAAAAGAAATTGACGGAGTATATATCATAGACGGTGATGAAAATACCGAAAGAGGGCATGCAGAGCCGCAGAGAATATACAAGCATTCCTACAAAGATCAAATCGATTATCAGATACTTGCAACGGCTAAGGGATTGGTCACTTCACCTCAGGTTTTCAGGGAATCCATTTATCCTGTCGTAAAAGAAGTGATCACCAGAAGCACCGAAATGATAAATTCCCTGGGCATGGGAGTCGAGATCGACAATCGCATCCTCAGGAGAGGTGTGAATACCTGCATTTTGGCGGTGGCTTTGGCTGCGCGCTTTGAATTTGGCAACGACGAACTGCTTTCGGTGGGCTTTGCCAGTATTTTCAGCGATATAGGAATGCATTGGGTACCGAAAGAAGTCAGAGAAAAAAAGGAACCGCTTACCAGGGCAGAGGGCGAGCTGATAAAGGCGCACTGCAGACTGGGGCTGGACTATGCCAGAAAATATTTCAATCTGCCGCTCAGCGCATATCAGGCTATTCTGGATCACCACGAAAGATGGGACGGGAGCGGTTATCCTGAAGGACGAAAAGGGGAAAATATTTCAAAATATGCCAGGATCATAATGGTGGCTGACGTATACGATGCTTTGACTCGCGGTACACTGTACAGACCGGCATTTTCGCCTTCCGAGGCGTTGGAATATCTTATGGGCGGCTGCGGAGTATTGTTCGATCCAAGATATGTAAACGAATTTGTTGACAGGATAGAGCCTTATCCGGTCGGAACACCGGTGCAGCTTTCAGACGGCTCGCGCGGTGTGGTCTATGCCGTAAAATCCAACAAAAAACGGCCGGTGATAAAAATCAGGACCACCATTCCGGATGCGCCGCTGACTCAGAGACTTGTGGATCTTGCCGACAGGCACCACCTCAATCTGACCATTTCGGAGGTTCAAAAAATAGATATCTCCGAAGCATTGCACAATGCAGAGCAGGCCGTTATGCAAGAGTAGCAGGTGCGTAAAACGCCGGAGCAATAAGAGCGTAAAGCGTTTTCTTGACAAACTGCTTTATAAGTGATAATATCAAAAAAAATAATAAAACTGCCACCGGGTAGTGAGCTCTCAGCGCTCGTTTCCACATCGTTAGGTCTTAGAAGATGTGTGAAATGTGCGCTTTTTTAAAACCTGTCTAAAGTAAAAACGGAGGTTAAGAGAATGAAAAAATTTATCATCGAGAAGGAACTTTTGAATATTTTTCCTGAGGTTGAAATCGGTATTTTGGTCTGCAACGGCATCGAAAACCACATCGTGGATGGAAATAAATATGCCGACTATTTGAAAAAAGCGCAGGCAGAGGCCAAAAAGCACATTATGGCAGAGGAATTTACCGCAAATCCGATCATCCGCACATGGAGAGATGCTTTTTACAAATTCAAGACCAAGAAAGGTGCACGCTGCTCCATCGAAGCACTTCTGAAGCGGATTTCACAGGGTAAGGAAATCGGATGCATCAACCCTCTGGTGGATCTCTACAACGGCATTTCGATGAAATACGGCGTGCCTGTGGGCGGAGAAGATATCGATAAATTTGTGGGCGATGTAAAGCTGACTCTGGCGGCAGGCGGCGAAGAATTCATCACTTACGGAAGTGACGAAAGCGATCCGCCGGCAGAAGGCGAAGTGGTTTACAAGGATGATAAGGGTGCAATCTGCCGCTGCTTCAACTGGCGTGAAGGCGTTCGCACCATGCTGACCGAAGACACTAAGAATGCTTTTATGATCATCGAAACAGTGGACGGAAACAGCCACGAATGCCTGGACGCAGCGCTCGATGAGCTGAAAGCTCTTATCGAAAAAGAGCTGGGTGCTACCGTCACCAAGCATTTTATAAACGCTGCAAGCCCTGAAATGATCATTTGCGAGTAACAGCGGCAGAGAAGATATTCATTATGAAATGGATTTATTTGTTGATCGCAGGTGTTTTTGAAATTACCTGGGCTGTCGCCATGAAAATGTCCAACGGCTTTTCAGTGCCACTCCCGTCGGTCATCACCGGTATCGGCTATGTGGCAAGTGCAATATTCCTTGCCATCGCACTCAGGCAGCTGCCGCTCGGAGCAGCCTATGCGATGTGGACCGGTATGGGCATAGTGGGGACAACGCTTCTTGGAGTTCTTTTGTTTCATGAAAGGCTGTCGGTGCCTCAGGTAATATGCGTTATCCTGATTGTGGCCGGAATTGCAGGCCTGAAACTCATGGCGAAAGAATGAAGCAGATTCTGCAGGCGAAGGCGCGAAGCGCATCCATATAACATTGCAACCTTGCCCCGATTAGTGTATAATTAATTCGCTGATTCGGGGCATTTTTTTATGCCTGCGGGCAATGAGCGACAACGATTTAAGGAGATAAAATATATGAAACTGGGCATTGTGGGACTTCCGAACGTCGGAAAAAGCACACTTTTCAATGCAATCACAAAGGCGGGAGCTGAAGCGGCCAACTATCCGTTCTGCACCATCGAGCCGAATATCGGAGTGGTGACGGTGCCGGATGAGCGCATCACCAAACTCCACGAGATTTACAATTCCAAAAAGACAATATATGCTACCATCGAGTTTTGCGACATCGCAGGCCTGGTAAAGGGCGCTTCCAAGGGCGAAGGTCTGGGAAACAAATTCCTCGGTCATATCCGTGAGGTGGAAGCCATTGTACATGTGGTGCGCTGTTTTGAAAATGAAAATATCGTCCATGTGGACGGCCGCATAGATCCTGAAAATGACATTGAGACCATCAATATGGAACTCATCCTGTCGGATATGGAAATCCTGGAGCGCCGTATCGCTAAGACTAAGAACAGCATGAAGGGCGGCGACAAGAGCCAGGCACACGATCTGGCTGTGATGGAAGCCATTTACGCACACCTTGGCGAAGGCAAGAATGCCCGCGCTATGGATATAGACGAAGAGGACGAGGATTTCGTAAAATCCCTGGGACTTCTCTCATACAAGCCGATCATCTATGTTGCGAATGTATCCGAGGACGATGCCGCTACCGGCAACGAATATTCCGAGAAGGTGAAGAAAATTGCCGAAGCGGAAGGCTCCGAGACTGTAGTTATCTGTGCAGGTATCGAAGCAGAACTGGCAGAGATGGACGAAGAGGAAAGGAAGGAATTCCTTGCAGATATGGGTATCGAAGAAAGCGGACTGGACAAGCTGGTAAAGGCGTCTTATTCGCTTTTGGATCTCATCTCATTCCTGACAGCCGGAGAAGACGAATGCCGCGCCTGGACCATCAAAAGAGGCACCAAGGCACCGCAGGCAGCAGGTAAGATTCATACGGACTTTGAACGCGGATTCATCCGTGCCGAGACCATCGCCTATACCAATTTTATCGAGGCAGGCGGCAGCATGGCGGCAGCCAGGGAAAAGGGGCTGCTCCGCTCGGAAGGTAAGGAATACGTAGTTAAGGACGGCGACATAATTACATTCCTTTTCAATGTATAAAAAAGGGATTTTGTGTTATACTTGTTATATCATTGAAAATGTTGAAGCATAAGATGCCGGCATACCGTGCATCGGAAGCATGGAGGAGGAGAAAATGCTAAAGATTGAAAAACGTCAGGACGGAACAAAATATACACTTGCATTGGCGGGGAGACTTGACGCAAACGGCGCAAGCCAGCTGGAAAAAGAAGTGTTTGAGATCATAGCCGATACGGAGGAATTGGAATTT
>CAMPBN010000012.1 GCA_946638265.1 uncultured Bacillota bacterium | reverse complement strand
AGAGTTCGTAAAGAAAAAAAGCCGGTATGGCTCATACTTTTCGTACTCACCATGCTGGCTTTGGCCGGCTACCTGGGCTACGCCCTGCTATAGCTAGAGATTTTCATACGAGGCAGCGAGATTTTCGCATACCTCATCTTCTATATTTACAATCTGCTTATGAGCGTGAGATGACGCTAAGGATTCAACAGTTTTGATCCTGCGCTCCGTAAGATCTGCAATGGCCTGTATGCGGGATTCCTCCATATAGGCCTTTATTTTTTCGTCCGAGAGAACATCTTTTATCATTTCACCTGCGCCTTTCAAAGCGGAAAAATCAATCCAGTCAAAGGAAGACACCAGCTTTAACTGCTCTGCGTGGTGTTTTTTGAACGGCTTGCAGGTAATTTCGGATTCATCCCACATCATGACGGCACTCTTATCGTAGCCGAGGGAAGAGCCGCTATCGTATATCGGTGCCATTCCGAGCCATTCCAGAGTTTCCGCATCGCGCAGAGCTCCGAAATTATTCAGATGACGGTCTTCGTTGGCTATGATGAAGTCCAGCACTATCATGCGGTCAAGGAAATCCACTACACCCGGAATCCACAGGCTTTCCGCACAGTCGACAAAATGCCGATACAAAGATTTGTCATTCGGCTGTTTTTGAGTCTGTATGATTCTCCACGCAGGGACCAGCTCTGTATTTTCGTTTACGAAATCCTCGCATACGCTGTAAGGCGCGCCTTTTTCCCATATCACGCTGTAAGGAATATGCGGAATATTGAGCATTTCCATAATCTTTGTGGCGATGACCTCATTAAAAGGCTGCTGGCGATAAGGATTGGAACCGCCTTTTATCAGATATCTTTTACCGTCGATGATTTTCCAACGTTTTTTTAGGTTACCGTCAGAAGTGTTGTCCGGCGATGAAAAATTGAAAGGGTTTGATTTCTTGTCTGCGCCGAACAATACATCTCCTATGTCTTCGGAGAATGGATTTTGAAAGAAGTTAATCCTTTCCCATCTCAAATCTGTTCCTTCAGGCAGTATCCAGTACTGATCCGACAGACTGAGACCATAGCAGCGTGTAAGCAGCATTTTGGTATCCGGAAGCCCGAGCGTTTCCAGAGCTTCACGTACACCCGAACGACTGGCAGGTATGGAACGGGCCATCCACCATGCATTAAGCGCAGTTCTGTCAGCAACACCTTTTTTGAAACCGACGCCTACAGGCAGATGCTCCGGCGCGAAAACTTCACCGACCTTTTGGATGAAACCTGTCTCGCTGTTCAGCTCCAGCTCCGCTACCGGTATATTTCGATGCATTAGGGCGCATATTGTCAGCGCAGAGGAACGCATAGAAACTTTCGGGTCTGTGCCAGCCTCGGAAACTGCCTTGGCCGTCGGTTGTATCACTTGTGCCGTTTTACCGGCGGCCGGCGTGCCGGCTTTTTTCAGTTCTGCCAGCTCAGCCTGCAGCTGCTTTCGACGCTCTATCTTCTCTACCAGCGCGGCCAGCTCCCCGTCCTTCAGATATTTGCTTTTCTTCTTTCCGCTTTCGGACCATTGGTGGTAAAAATAGATTTTTCCTCCCACGGTTTTCTTTGAAATATAGCCCTTTGGCAGCTTATCTATTGCTGCTTTCAGTTCGGCGATTTTGCTCATTAGAAGGCGCTCATCCATGGCTTTTATCCTCTTTCTTATACCCTGTCTTAACCCCATTATTATCCCCTATATTATACCCCTTTTTATCCCCTGCACGCAAGCGCAAATTCGATTCGCTGCGCGGACATTTGATTCGCTGCGCGGACGTTTGATTCGCTGCGCGTGCCCTCTTGCCGCTGTAGATTAAAAAAGGGAATGTTCTCGATTTGTTATAGATTACGCTGCTATGCTATAATCAAACTCGGTAAAAACGTTGTATGAAAATCCCGCAGGGAAAAATCGCCGTATTAGCCTTAATGAAAGCAGCGGGGCTACACTTAAGTAATGCAATAGTGAGAATCTGCAAATTAATTTTGGTGAATTGCAATTGAGCAGGAAGGATTACCTAAAATGAAATTAAGAAACGTATTGATCGTTGTGAAGGATATCGAGAGGTCCAGGCGGTTTTATCATGATCTGTTTGGCCTTGAGAAGATCGTTGACAATGACGGTAATATGATCCTGACGGAAGGGCTGGTTTTGCAGGAAGAAAAATACTGGAAAGAGTTTCTCGGCAAAGAAATCATTCCGGAGAACAATTCCTGCGAGCTCTATTTTGAGGAATCAAATATTGAAGGATTCGTAGAGAAACTCGAAAAATATTATCCGGACGTTAAATATGTTAATCGCCTGATGACCCACAGCTGGGGCCAGAAGGTCATACGCTTTTACGATCCCGATGGCAATCTGATCGAAGTGGGGACGCCGATGTAAAACGACGAATTTCGCGTTTTACAGAGAAAGATTTATTTGCGCGGCGTTGCTCTGTAAAGCGTTTTAAAAAGTGGGGCGCGAGGCCACAAAAATCTGTAAATTCGCCATTTTTGTGTGTTGATGGCGCACCCTAAAGGGTGTAGTACCGGAGTTTTACAGAGAAAAGGCTGTATCGCCATGCTTCCTCTGTAACTCATAAGGGGTATAGGAAAAAATTACAGAGAAAGGTCGATTTGACGCGCGGGTCTCTGTAATTTTTACAATTTTTAGACAAATATACAAAAACTGCAAGCAATTTTAGGCATGCACCTCAGAACTGCAATCACATTGCATACGCAGAAAAGATGCAGGCGCGCCGCATGTGCAGATCAAAGCAGTAAGCGCCTTGGATATGCGGCCAAACTGCAAGCGGGTTGAAGCGTATGTGCCGGCGGTAGACAACAGATGACAGAAAAGGAAAAGCCGGCGCGGCGAATACTTCTGTATTCACCATGCCGGCTTTGAATGCTGATTAGAGCTGCTCGCGCGCTACATGAGAGTCTGCGGTTGCTGACTTGAGCGGGCACAAAATGCCCTATAGGTCATTTTGTGCAGACTACAATTTGTAGCTGCGGAGGCGGCGGAGCATGAGGCCGCAGACCACTGCTTTGAGGATGTCGCCGATGATGAACGGCAGGAAGCACATCATCATGGCGCTGCCGAAACCGTTACCGGTGGAGATCATGAACCACGCGATACCCGGAATATAGCAAACCAGAGATGCGACATAAAAAAAGATGACAAGCAGTGGCAGAGCTTTGCCGCTGCTCCTTTTTTGCGCAATCGGCGTCAGCAGGCCGTTTAGAAGCGCGATGAACGGATAGCCTGCGATAAATCCGCCCGTAGGACCTGCCAAGATGCCGATGCCGCCCGTGAAATTGGCGAATACGGGCAGGCCGATTGCACCCAGCAGAATATAGATGCAGGTGGAGATCACTCCGTACTTCGGGCCCAGCAGACCGCCTGCCAGCATGATCGCCAGAGTGGCGAAGGTCACCGGCACTGGTGAGAATGGCAGCGGAATGGAGATTGCTGCTCCTACGGCTGCCAGCGCCGCGAACATAGCGCAAAGTATCATAAATTTAGTATTAGATTCTCTCATTGTCATTTTTGTATACCTCTTTATTCGGATTTGTTGCCTTCAAAATCGCGTTTTAACGCGTTTTTTGATTTTTTTGGACCCGTTATGCCAGGCGGACGGATATCTCGCCGCTTATGAGCGTTTCTTTGCTCCCGTTTTCGTATTGCACCATCAGGCCACCAAATTTATCGATGTCATTGACGTGCGCCTTGATTGGATCGTGGGTCAGGCCGCCTTTGAAGACATTTACGTCCTTGCCGATGACCATGGAGCGGGCTTTGTACTCTTCTATAAAGGAAAGATTGCCCATTTCCACCTCATCGCAAAGTGCCATGATGCGGGAAATAACCTCGGCGGTCAGCTGGTTTCTGGAAAAGCTGAATCCGCCCGGAATGAAACCATAGATGTCACGCAGTTCATCGGGCATATCAGGCCCCGGAGGAGCGCAGTTGATGCCTATGCCGATGACGACGCTTTCAATCTTGCCGGTTTCGAAGTTGGTGACAGCCTCAGTCAGTATGCCGCAGACCTTCTTGCCTGCATAATACAGGTCGTTTACCCATTTTATCTCAGTCTCGATACCACAGACACGGCTGATGGCGCCGGCTACGGCTACGGAGGCCATGGAAGTCAGCAGAGTGGCTTTGGTCATGTCCATTTCCGGCCTCAGGATGATGCTGAGGTATATGCCGCTGTGCGCAGGGGAATAGAAGTTTCTTCCCAGCCTGCCGCGTCCTTCGGTCTGGAGATTGGCGGCAATACAAGTGCCGTGGGCTGCATCTTCGCCTGCCATGCGCTTGGCCAGCTTGTTGGTGGAGTCTATGGTCTCATAGACGAAAACCTTGGGCTGCGGTGTGGCCCTGACGTAAGACTCGATACCCTGCCGGGACAAAACATCACTGTTGAGGTCCAGGCAATAGCCTTTGTTGGTGCTGGCTGAGATCTCGTAGCCTTCGCTCTGAAGCGCCTTCATGGCCTTCCATACTGCAGCTCTGCTTACATTAAGAGCCTTGGCAAGGGCTTCTCCGGAGATAGTATTGCCCTTGTTCTCCTCGAGTATAAGGAGGACTCTGTCCTTGACACTTATTTTACCTTTCATAACATGTCCTTTCGTATTGGAACTCCAACTTTTACGAGAATAGTATATGATGTTCTTGGGTAATTGTCAACAAATAAAATATATTGGTTTACAATGTAAAATATAGGCAAATGGCTAATTTTCAAGGTTCCCATTGACTAAACTTGTTTTTTCATGCGCACTTTTTTGAAGGTAAACCTGTCAAAAGGTTGCCAAATCAGGGCTTTTCGGACAGGTGATATGCAGGTGCGCATTGTAAACTGATGTGGAAAACTAAGTATACAACTTAAAAGGGACAAAAACCTTGAAATTTCAACATTTTAGTCACAAAACGATGTCCGCTGACAAATAAATCCAGACAGGTGCTAAAGGGCACAAACGGCAGAGACGTTGAAAATAAGCCGTTTTATAATAATTGAAATGATTTACAGCGATAAGGAGGAAACCCGAGTAGAGTTTCCCAAAACATCCATCTTTTGTAAATAGAAATTCTTACCATAAAAATTTACAATACACCCATCTTTTTTACAAGATTGGCTAAATTTCAACGATTTCGAGGCGCTCCGCCTGCGCGCCTTGAAATTTCAACGTTTCCCCTTATACAAACACCTTGTAAACTGCATAATATCACATCAAAATTACGACATTACCCCTCAAAACCCTTGAAAACCGCATTTTTTAGTCAGTTTGGTGGATACAAGGTTTGCCATTGTCGTCAGCGTTTTGCAGGTTTGTCATTTTCGCCGGCGTTTCTACTTGCCCAGGTGCGGGATGTGGGCTATAATATATGAATGCCGGTGCCGCAAATACGGTGCCGAAATCGGAATCAGAAAGGAAAATGAATATGGGGGATTGCAAATCCAAAGGTACTTATTATATCACAACACCAATTTACTATCCGAGTGACAATTTACATATAGGCCATACATATTGCACTGTTATGGCAGACGCGATGGCAAGATTTAAGAGGGCTACGGGCTACGATGTTCGCTTTTTGACGGGAACGGATGAGCACGGCCAGAAGATTCAGGACAAGGCCAACCAGGCAGGCGTTACACCGCAGGCTTACGTTGACAATGTAGTGGACGGCATCAAAAAGCTGTGGAAGACAATGGAGATTTCCAACGACGACTTCATCCGCACCACAGAGCCGCGCCACATGAAGAGAGTCCAGAAAATCTGGGAAAAGCTCTGCGAAAACGGAGACATCTACAAGGGTAAGTATGAAGGTATGTATTGCACACCTTGCGAAACTTTCTGGACTGAAAGCCAGCTGAAAGACGGCTGCTGCCCGGACTGCGGACGCCCTGTGCAGAAGGCCAGTGAAGAGGCTTATTTCTTCAAGCTCTCCGCCTATGCGGACAAGCTGCTGAAGCTCTACGAAGAAAGACCTGATTTCCTGTGGCCTGAGACCAGAAAAAATGAGATGATCTCGTTCATCAATCAGGGTCTCGAAGACCTCTGCGTCTCCCGTACCACCTTTGACTGGGGTATTCCGGTGCCAAACGATCCGAAGCATGTAATGTATGTATGGGTCGACGCACTGTCAAACTATATCACGGCTCTGGGCTATCCTGATGAGCCTGAACTTTACGAAAAATATTGGCCTGCTACACATCTGGTGGGTAAGGAAATCATGCGTTTCCATGGCATCATCTGGCCTGCGATGCTGATGTCTGCAGGTCTTCCGTTGCCAAAGCAGATCATCGGTCACGGCTGGCTTTTGATCGACGGCGGCAAAATGAGTAAATCCAAGGGAAATGTGGTAGATCCGGTGGTGCTCATAGAAAGATACGGCATCGACGCACTGAAATATTTCCTTCTCAGAGAATATACATTCGGGCAGGACGGTGCATTCACCAACGAAGTGTTGCTGAAGCGCATCAATTTCGACCTGGCCAACGACCTGGGCAATCTGGTTTCCAGAACAGTGTCCATGATCGAAAAGTATTGTGGCGGCTACATTCCGGGATCTATTGAAGCGAAGGATGCTGAGGGCAAGGCTCTTGATGAAGAACTCAAGGCCATCGCAACCGGCGCTGCAGCCAAAGTGGAAGAACAGATGGACAAGTACGCCTTCAACATGGCTCTGGAAGAAATCTGGATCGTGGTAAGGCGCGCCAACAAATATATCGACGAAACGGCTCCTTGGGTGCTGGCAAAGGACCCGGCTGCCAAGGAAAGACTTGACGGCGTAATGCACAACCTCGCAGAATGCCTGCGCATCGTATCAGTCCTGATCCAGCCGTTCATGCATACCACTTCGAAGAATATCCGCAAGCAGCTGGGCATCTGGTATGCCGAGCCTGAATGGGACGACGCTTCCGTATTTGATATGCTGGAAGGCGACCAGGTGAAGAAGGGCGACCCTATCTTCCCAAGACTTGATATCGAAAAAGAATTGGCAGAATTGGAAGCTTTCAAGACTAAGAACGAGCCTGAAAATATTCCGCTGGAGCTGAAGGATCCTATCGAATTTGACGATTTTGAAAAGCTGGATCTCAGAGTCGGGAAGATTGTGGAAGCTGAAAAGCATCCAAAGGCCGACAAGCTCCTGGTGTTCCAGGTGAAGATGGGTACCGAAACCCGCCAGATCATCTCAGGTGTGGCTGAATATTTCAAGCCGGAAGACCTGGTAGGAAAGAGCGTGGTAGTAGTGGCAAACCTGAAGCCGCGCAACCTCAGAGGCCTTGAATCCAAGGGTATGATCCTCTACGCAGTGGGCGATGACGGCGACATGCTGGTTACAACGGATGCTCCGGACGGAATCCCTGTAATGTAGCATTGTTCCCGGAATATATACAAAAGACAAAAGAAAGGTGATGGGTGAGAGAATGGAAGACAGAATGGCAAAGGTGAAGGAAAATCACGCAAAGGGTTACAATTGTGCGCAGTCGGTGGCCTGTGCGTATTGCGATCTTTTCGGAGTGAAGGAGGAAGAGGCTTTTCGCGCAATGGAGGCATTCGGAGGCGGCATGGGAGTTATGACCACATGCGGCGCGGTTTCGGCAATGGCATATCTGGCAGGGCTGAAAAATTCCGATTGCAAGTTGGAAGGCTCAGAGACCAAGAGCGGCAGCTATCGTATGATGCGCAGAATGGTAACATCCTTCATGTTCACTACCAAGTCTCTGATTTGCAAAGAGATCAAAGGCGTGGACAGCGGTACACCGATCCGCAGCTGCGAGGACTGCATGTCAGACGCAGCCAAAGCTATCGAGAAGATTCTGCTGGCGCCGGAAGACTAGAAGGAGAAAAAATGAAACTTTACGATTCTCATGCCCATCTGAACGAAGATACGTTCACGGATGCGGAAAGAACGGAATTCATTGAGAAAATACAGGTCGGG
This sequence comes from uncultured Bacillota bacterium, assembly GCA_946638265.1. GTDB lineage: Bacteria > Bacillota > Clostridia > Peptostreptococcales > Anaerovoracaceae > UBA3871. Next base: position 8,534 of record CAMPBN010000012.1, on the reverse strand, counting down.
ATTGATTCCGGCCTGCTTTCTTATGTGAATGATATAGGCTATGACCTGAAAAGCTCGGAGCTGGCTGCAAAGCATGCGGCACTCTACCCGTGGTGTTATGCGGCGGTAGGCTGTCATCCCCACGATGCGGACAATTTCAGCGATGAGCAGCTGGCAAAGATAGAAGAATTGGCGAAACAGGAAAAGGTGGTGGCAATAGGCGAAATCGGTCTGGACTATCACTACGACAATTCTGACAGAGAAGCCCAGAAATACTGGTTCAGACGCCAGATACAGCTGGCAAACCGTCTGCATATGCCCATAGTTATACACGAAAGAGAAGCTGCGGAAGATTGCATGAACATCCTGAAAGAGGAAGGAGCTTTCTCCGCGGAAAGAAAAGCCTTTTTCCCAAAGCGCCGCGGGCCGGTGCGGGAAGATGGCAGCTGCGAGATGCTTGACGATGCAAGAGTTCTGCTCCACTGCTTTTCGGGCAGTGCTGAGCTGGGCAGGCAGTATGTAAAACTGGGTGCCACACTTTCCATCGCAGGCCCGATCACCTACAAGAACGCGCGCAAGACCGTGGAGGTGGCAGAGCAGATTCCGCCGGAATTTTTGCTGGTGGAGACGGATTCGCCTTATCTGACACCGGTTCCTTTCCGCGGGCAGAAAAATCATCCCGTAAATGTACAATACACAGCCGAAAAAGTGGCTGAAATCAAGGGGATGGAGCCGTCTGAACTGGCGGAAATTACTTGTAAAAACGCTAAAATATTTTTTAATGTACAAGGCTAATCTCAATATTTTTGTTCTGTGCTATTCCACTTTACCGCTATTGTGCTATAATCGATTCAAACAGCGGAGACGCAGAAGGTGAGCATATGGCAGGAACAAGGGTAATAAAAAAAGTAACTGAAACTATCCAAAGACACGGTTTGATTTCAGGCGGCGAGTATGTCCTGGTGGGACTCTCGGGCGGCCCGGATTCATTGTGTCTTTTTGATTGCCTGCTTCAGCTGCAGGAAAAACTGGATATCCGGCTCTTTGCTGCCCATATCAATCATGGGCTGAGACCGGGCGCCGCTGACGAGGATCAGGCTTTCGTGGAGGACTATTGCAAAAAGGCGGGCGTAAAATGCTTTGTATTCGAAGGAGACTGCAATGCGCTGGCCAAAGAAAACGACCAGAGCAGCGAGGAAGCGGGCAGAGAACTGCGTTATGCCTCCTATGATGCTGCAGCCACTTCCATAGAGCAGGAAGCTGTCGCAAGAGGAGAAAAACCGGTGGTAAAAATCGCGCTGGCTCATAACGCAAACGACCAGGCGGAAACGCTGCTTTTCAGGATGATACGCGGCACGGGTCCCGACGGACTGGCCGGAATGGAATACAGCAGAAAGAGCAAGGGCGGATTTGACATCATCAGGCCGATACTCGACTGCAGCCGCGAAGAAGTGGAGGCTTATATCAAAAAGCGCCGCCTCCATCCGTGCATCGACGCCACCAACGATCAGCCGATATATTCACGAAACAAGATCAGGCTCGAGATAATGCCGAAGCTGACGGAAATGAATCCGAATATAGTGGAGGCACTTTCCAGACTGGCCGAAAATGCCCAGGAAGACAAGGAGTATTTTTGGAAAACGGTGGTTTCCACCTTTGCTGAAGCGCTGCTTTACAAATCCGACACCGAGATCGCCATGGAACAGCAGGTATTGGAAAGAGCCCTACCGGCCGTGCGCCACAGAGTAATCACCCACGCTTTTGCGCAAATCGGCTTGACGGCGGATATCGGCAGAACTCATCTGGAGGCTGCGGACACATTGCTTGCTGCGGACAAAACAGGCAGCGAAATACATTTTCCGCAAGGCTATATTTTTGCTCTTTCCTATGGCAAGGTGCTGATCAGAAACGCAAAGCTTCAGGCGGAAGAATTGCCGGAGTTTGGAAGCGAGGAAGGCTTCATTCAAGGCACGTATAGTATATCACAAATGAACGATACGAGAACGGGGTGGGACTTCGAACCGCCAAAACCGGCCATTATATTTACGATTACCGGGCCGATGAAGTCCATCAATATCAGACTGGTGGGATTGCCGGAAGAGCCGGCGGTGGAACTTCGCACACGCAGGGACGGCGACTTTATCATGCTATCTTCGGGAGGCAGCCTGATCACCAAAAAACTTCAGGATTTCTTCACGGATGCCAAAGTGCCGGTGCATCTCCGGGACCAGATCCCGCTGCTTTGTGTGGGCAGGGAAGTATTGCTGGTGCTAGGAGACGATATGACAGGTCTTGGTACAGGTCTGGCCAGGTCCAGGTATTCCGGGAACTACCGGTAGAAAACGTGCAAATCAAAAACGACAGAAAACAAAGGAAATCGAAAGCGCAAGGGGTTTACCTTTGCGCTTCTTTATGCTAAAATATTAGGGCATATAGCGTCTTGCAAAAAATATGTAAGAATGTCCCGGCAACCGGGTATAAAATACAGGCGGCAGCGCGGAGCGCAGGAGCCGCAAATCTAAATAGGGGGAAAGGCACAATTGAAGAGACTTGCAAGAAATATAGGTGTTTATGTGATGGTTTTCGCGGTGGTCATAGGCATGGCTTATTTTTACCACAGCACACCGCCGGAAGAAATCAAAGAACTTTCGCTGTCCCAGTTTACCAATGAGCTGGCTGCGGAAAACGTTAAGACTATCAATATAGTGGAGGATCGCCAGAGCAACGTTCGTACCATGGAAGGCGAACTTAAGGACGGTCAGAAGTACAGATGCTACGCTCCGACTTATGTGGAAGTGGGCTATCTGGACGACAAATATATCTTCCCGCAGATTGAAAGCGGGGCACTGCTTTCATATACCTCGGATGCACCGACGTACACTCCTTGGTATGTCAGCCTGCTGCCGACAGTATTGATCATCATCGTGATGGTGGTATTCTTCGTACTGATCATGAACCAGCAGGGAGGCGGCAAGGCTATGCAGTTCGGCCGCTCCAGAGCCAGATTGGCCAAGGAGTCCGAGCTCAAAAAAGTCACGTTCAACGATGTGGCGGGCCTGGACGAAGAAAAGCAGGAGCTGGAGGAAATCGTGGACTTCCTCAAGAATCCTCGAAAATACAATATGCTCGGAGCGCGTATACCAAAGGGTATCCTGCTGGTGGGCCCTCCGGGAACAGGAAAGACTTACATATCCAAAGCCACAGCGGGAGAGGCGGGAGTTCCGTTCTTCACCATCTCCGGTTCTGACTTTGTGGAAATGTTTGTCGGCGTGGGAGCTTCCCGTGTAAGAGACCTGTTTGACCAGGCCAAAAAGAATGCTCCTTGCATCATATTTATCGACGAAATAGACGCCGTTGGCCGTAAGCGTGGCGCAGGCCTGGGCGGCGGACATGATGAAAGAGAACAGACTCTGAACCAGATGCTGGTGGAGATGGACGGATTTACGGAAAACAGCGGTATCATCGTAATGGCTGCTACCAACCGACCTGACATCCTGGACCCGGCACTCCTCAGACCGGGCAGATTTGACAGACAGATCGTCATCGGCACTCCGGATATCAGAGGCAGAGAAGAAATTTTCAAGGTTCACGCCAAGAACAAACCGCTGGATCCTGAAGTGGATCTGAAGGTGCTGGCACGCAGAACACCGGGCTTTACACCGGCAGATATCGAAAACCTGCTGAACGAAGCGGCACTGCTGACAGCCCGCAGAAACGGCATGAAGATACGCATGGACGAAATCGAAGAAGCGGTAACAAAAGTCATCGCGGGGCCTGAGAAGAAGTCCAGAGTTATCTCTGAAGACGAGCGCAAGCTGACAGCCTACCACGAAGCGGGACATGCAGTGGTGGCCGCATCCCTGCCGAATACGGATCCGGTACATCAGATTACCATCATCCCGAGAGGACAGGCAGGCGGATTTACCATGATCCTGCCAAAGGAAGACAAATATTACGGTACCAAGATGAAGATGGAAGAGCAGATCATCCACCTGCTCGGCGGCCGCGTGGCGGAAGAACTTACGCTGGACGACATCTCAACGGGTGCTTCCAACGATATCATGAGAGCTACCGAGGTGGCCCGCGAGATGGTGACAAAGTACGGATTCTCCTCCAAGCTGGGCCCTGTCAACTACGCATCTTCCGACGAAGTATTCCTGGGTAAGGATTTCACCACCCACAAAAACTACTCCGAGGAAGTGGCCAGCGAGATCGACGAAGAGATCCGCGCCATCATCGGCCAGTGCTATGAAAAGGCACGCACTATCCTGCATGAGCATGCAAACGAACTGGAGAACGTGGCTCAGGCACTGCTGGAGCTCGAGACTATCGACGGCGAGCAGTTTATGGAACTCTACGAAGGCAAGGTGACTCCGGCAGAGCTGGCAGAGAGATTCGAAAACAAGCGCAAGGAGCGTGACGAAGCCAACGAGGCAGAAGCTGCCGAAAGGGCTCAGATGGAAGCCAAGCAGGCTGCCGAAGAGGCCAGGAGAATCGCCGAGCAGGGCGAGCAGCTGATCAACGCCGGCCTGGCACAGGGCGCCAAAGCGGATGAAATTCGTCGCCGCATTCAGGAGATCAACGATAATATCAATAAGATAAATTCAGCTCTCGACGAGGAGCATGGCGAAGAAGCCGAAGACGAAGTTCAGACTGAGGCGGAAACAGCGGCAACCGAAGAGGCTCCTGCGACAGTCGAAAACGAGACTGAAGAAGACGAAAATAAAACTGAGGAGTAGAATCCTTATGCAAAATGAGCGTTGCCCCGAGGGGCTGAAAAGTTCATGGAAGCGCAGAAGCGAAAAAACAGCGACAGCAGCAAAAACTGCGGTCGCTTGTTTTGTTTTGACATTTGGGCTGATTTTCACTCTGGCGGGGTGCACTGATATGGCGCAGACGGCTGCGGAGCCGACACTCGAAGATATTGCGGCCGCCCCGTGGAACTACACGGCATCCGACGTGATAGACCTCTGGGAGCCTGCGGAAATAAAGCCTGAAGAGCAGACAGATATACTTATCGCGCACGGTGGCGGAGAACTGGACGGCTTTTCGACCAGCAACTCGGCAGAGGCTGTGATGGCGGCGGCGGATAACGGATATTCCCTTATCGAGCTGGATTTTAACATGACATCGGACGGGCATGTGGTGCTGGTGCACGACTGGAACGAAACCACGGTATATTACTATCAGACGCAGTTTGAGAGCCCTCCGGACCTGGAGACATTCAAAGGGATGCTTTCATATAACAGGTTCCACACCATGTCCATCGACGATCTGGTTGCGATTTTCGACAAATGCGATACCTTCAGAGTGGTGACGGATGCAAAGGATGCCAATATAGAAGTACTGACTGCCATTGCGGAGCAGTATCCTGAATATCTGGACAGATTTGTGCCGCAGATTTACGGCTACGAACAGTACGAAACGGTGAAAGAACTGGGATACAAAGATATCATCCTGACGCTCTATGTGATGGAAGTGCCGCTCAGAAACGAACTTGCGGCATTTTACCGCGACAACGGCCTCTTTGCCATCACCATTTCCATCGAAAAATATATGGACAAATTGGCGGGTCAGCTGATTGCGGACGGCGTGAAGGGCTACAGACATTCCGTATCGGACTTTGAAGAATGCTGCAGACTGCTGGATGCAGGCTGCCACGGCGTTTATACTTCCGGACTTTTGCCGCGTGAATTTACATCGCAGGATGCAAACTATTACATTACGATGCCGGGGCCGAAGGGGACCGAAGTAAAGCTGACGGACTACAGCATCAAGGGAGATACCGTGGCGGACATCGTGGCAAGACAGGTGCACGGCCTGCAGGAGAACGAATACCGCATCTACTACATCGGAGACGACGGGTTGCGGATGTCGGATCAGAGCCTGGACGAGCTGCCTTACGGCGAAGTGCATATGCCGGTGGAAATATGGAAGGTGGACGAAGAGTTTGTCGGCCATTTCACGGGCAGGACATTGGACTATTACCTTTGGAAAGACGATAGAGGCGTCCGCATACTGGATGCCAAATTCAAATATAGAGCAGACAAGCTGAAAGTGGTGCCGGCCTTTGAGGCTACGCTGGACGAAGCATTGGCTGAGAATCCGGACAAGAAGAGATGCCGTGAAATCCTGGACGGTGCGTTCATCGCCAAGGCAGGCGAATACTATTATTATGTGAATGGCCTCACAGGTGCATTCATGCAGGAAGACGAATTCTTCTATCCTATGCTGGATGTGATTCCGGAGGAAGATATAACCATAGACGAAGGCGAATCCTCCGATGCTGCGGTGGGAGTGTATGTGCCTGTGGCTGATGCGGCCATGGCCATGGGAGCTTCTTCCGTGAAAATGACGGATGAAGGCGATATAGTCATTTCCGTGAAGAGGATCAATGTAACGGAATACAAGGAAAACAGAGATCAATACCCTTACAGACGTTATCTGAAAAAGACTCTGGTAAGCGGCAAGTATCTGGGCGAAATCTTCGGAAGAGATATTCTGGAAGGCACGGGAGACACCAAGGGAACTTTGATTATTTTGCCGAAAGGCACCTCTGCAGGCAAGCTGGCGGATGAAGTAAAAAGCAGTCTGATGGAGGCGGCCGGAAGGCTTTATTCCAACTAAACCAAATTTATTTTTAAGAGCAGGAGAGAAAATTATGTTACTTGCATTTGACGTAGGCAATACCAACATCGTACTCGGTGTGTTCCGGGACGGAGAGTTGATCACAAACTGGCGTATCGAAACCGACAACAGCAAAAGTGCGGACGAATACGGAATGCTGATAAACCAGCTGTTCACATACGAAGGGCTGGATATCAAAGACGTGGAAGACGTCATCATATCCACGGTAGTACCTTCCGTGCTGTTCACGCTGCAGCATCTTTCCATGAAATATTTCAACCGCAGAGCTATCGTCATCGAAGCCGGCGTCAAGACCGGGCTTATCATCAAGTATGACAACCCGAAGCAGGTGGGTGCGGACCGTATCGTAAATGCGGTGGCAGCCTATGCCAAGTATGGCGGGCCGCTGATCGTCATTGACCTGGGAACGGCCACCACTTTCTGCGCCATCACCGAAAAGGCAGAGTATCTGGGCGGTACCATTGCTCCGGGTCTGAAAATTTCATCCGAAGCGCTCTTCGAAAAGACAGCCAAGCTGCCAAAGGTAGAACTGGAAGAGCCGGGCACGGTAATCTGCCGCAATACCGCCACCAGCATTCAGTCGGGCCTGGTTTATGGTCACATGGGTATGGTGGACTTTATCGTGCGTAAGATGAAGCAGGAACTGGAGGCCATCACGGAATCCGGAAAGCCGGTAACCGTAGTAGCCACGGGAGGTATGGCGTCCATGATCGATTCGGGTCTGGATTGCATCGACCACGTGGACAAGCTGCTGACTCTGGAAGGATTGGAGATCATATACGAAAAGAACCGCAAAGAGCGGGAAAAGAAGCTGGAGCGTCAGAGCCGCCACGCCGCATGCCCGCAGGAAAACTAAGGTTTGCCATATGAGCAGGGATAAAACAGCAAGTATATGGGATAATTTTAAAGCTGATTTACAAGGCGCAGGCCTCGAACTGAGGGCAATTACCGCAGAATCCGAAGAGGATGATTATCGGCTGAGGTATTCCAATGACTATTATTATACCCGGGTGGAGGGGCACCTGCCTACTCCGGAGGAATGCAAAAAGACCAGATATATGCTGCCGGAGGACGCAGATCCGCGAAATCAGATATATGCGGGGCTATACGGCGAAGACGGCAGGTGCCGCGCCATCGTTGAGCTTTTGGCCGGCTATCCGCAGGAAAGCGAGCTTAATCTGGTATGGCTGATGCTGGACAAAGCCTTTCAAGGGCAGGGGCTGGGCAGCCGTATCATGCAGGCGATATTTGGTGCTGCAGAAGCTGCAGGCTTTGAAAGTATCAGGCTTTGTTGTTATGATGTGAATGAAATAGGAAAAGCATTTTGGAAAAAACAGGGCTTTTCCTGTCTGAAAGAAACCGTGAGAGAGACCGGCGCCGGCAACATGAGGCTGCTGGTATTGGAAAAACATTTATGAGAATCGGAAAAATCGAGCTTAAAAACCCGTTTTTGCTGGCGCCGCTGGCAGGTATTACAGACGCCCCTTTCCGCCTTCTGGCGGCCGAAAAAGGGGCTGCAATGACCTATTCGGAGATGGTATCCTGCAAAGGGCTTTATTACAAGGATAAAAATACAGCAAGATTGCTGGCCACGCTCCCCGGTGAAGGGGACGTGGCCTACCAGCTTTTCGGAGCCGAGCCCGATATGCTGCACTTTGCGGCTAAGGAGCTGGCAGCCCGGGAAAACCGGATTTACGATATCAATATGGGCTGCCCGGTGCCCAAAGTAGTTAAGAACGGAGAGGGCTCGGCGCTGCTGAGGAGCCCGAAGCTGGCGGGGGAGCTGGTGAAGGCCGCCTGCGAGGGCGCGCGTGAAGGTGCGGCCGCTCTCGGACGAGAGGCAAAGCCCGTCACCGCCAAGATCCGCATGGGATTTGATGCAGACTCCGTGAACGCCGTGGAGGTGG
>CAMPBN010000011.1 GCA_946638265.1 uncultured Bacillota bacterium | reverse complement strand
GGCAGGAGGCACCCTTTATTTTGACGAAGGAGGTTCCTGGGTTGATGAAGATGGCGATTGGGTCGTAAAGACCACTGCCAAAGCAAAAGCGGTTGCTGGTGCGGCAGACACCTATGACATCACACTGGATGTCGAGAGCAAGACTGCAGCATTACCGGGCGGAAACGCTGCTTTGGTTTTGGCGCTGGATATGTCCAAGTCGGTAAACCCGGATATTATCAAGCGCGATGCTCAGATGTTCCTCGAGAGCCTTATGGATGGCGCAGGTAATGCCAGCAGAAAGGTAGCCATTGTGGAATTTGCCAGCAATGTGAAGACTATCACGCCTTTCATCGAAGCAAATGACAACGGCAAGCTTTCTCAGGATGTGATCGATGCAATCGGCGAAGCAGAAAAGAACTTTTCCACTGAGATTAGCTTCATTGAAACCAGAACAAATCCGCAAAATGGTAAGGCTGAGTGGAGATGTACTCATGGTAAGTGCAACAATAGCTGGCACTCCAATGACAATTCCGGCAAAGGCAGAAACCACACTCATACCATCGAAGGCGGAACGTCCACAAACATCGATGGCGCTATGATGATGGCCAGAAACCTTATCGCAAACAATAGCGGACTCGCAGGATATCAGAGCAGCGTCGTGCTTATTACCGACGGCGCTCCTACAGTAAGCTCCAATATTGAAGCTTACAAGTGGGACAAACCTGCTTACCATACTACTGAAACTGCATATATGATGGGCACCAGCTACGGCGGTTATGCTACCGGCGGCAAGTGCGAGAGAGAAGACTACGGATACATGGCTACCGCAGCCGCTCAGCTGAAAGCAGTCGATGCCAATCTGTATTTTGTTCTTACAAAACCGCTCGAAGACGGCCAGTTCAACGATTGGGACTATGTAGGCGGTACTTATGACAGAAAATTCTACACTGACGGAAGCTACCGGAAGGTTGGAGCAGGGAACGCCAGGAATGCTTATGCAAACTTCCTGACAAATCTTCTCGGTGACAATCTCCTGATTAGCGGACCGAACCAGTCCATGACAGGCCTGCTCGATTCAGTTCGCCAGAACATTGAAAAGGATCTCTCCAATTCAGGCATGTTACTCTCCAACCCAATGGGAGATTTCATCGACTTCATCTCTTGCGAAGATGCAAGCGTTACTTGCGTAGCAGACAAGATGACCTGGAAGCCGGCAAACGGTACAGAGGCAAACGGCGTTAAGAAGTACACAGTTACTTACAGAGTAAAAGCTGATGCCACTTCTGAAGCTTTTGCACAGGAAGCTGCCAAAGCAAGAGATGGTGTGGTACACTTCACGGCAGAAAAGTTAAGCAATCGCGGATGGTCCATGACGACTCTGACTTATGGCGAAAATGAAGCCATTGCTTACTTCGATATGCCGATGTTCAAGGGCACTGTTCCTGAAGTAAACTACTCCATCGAATACTACAAGCAGGCTCTGACTCAGGGCGAAGACGGCAACTGGGTAGCAGGCGACTTTGAACTGCAGGAAAACGACTCCACTCTTGACGGCGTGGGCAAGCTCCACGACTTCGTTCAGGCAGACCAGAATTACCTGAACAAGTACGCAGCAGACAATTACGAGCTGGCAGCAGACAAGACTGTGGGCATGGAGACTGTTTCCAACATCTCCGGTCTGAAGCTGAAGGCGAACGCAGACAACGCTCTGAAGCTTTACTATACACCAAAAGCAGCAAATGTTACTGTTAACTACACATACAGAACTTTGAATACATGGGAAGACGGCACAACATCCACTTCCACATCCGCAATCTTCTCCGACCAGAAGACAGGCTATGTTGGCAAGAGCTTCGAAGCCAATGTCAAGGACTACGAGACCGACAAGAACGGCATCAAATACAATCTGGTAGCGAGCGAATCCGATAATGCCAAGATCACGGTAAACGCAGATGCTACAAAGAACGTGATCAACCTGGTATTTGAAGGCAGCGTAGACCACAGAGCCAAGGCTACCTACACCGTTCAGGCAATAGTTGCTTATGGCGAGTGGGAGCTGAGCGAAAACGGAAAATATGAAGTTGTTTACGGAAACTACGACACTGCCAATCCTATCATCCTGGATCAGGGCACTGCGGAAGAAGACCACAGAGCCGGCGATGTTGTTTCCGTAAATCTGAAGGCTGAAGCGGTTAAGGACTATGAATATCAGGGCAATTCGTCAGGACTCTTCCCGGCAGAAGAAAAGCCGGACGAACTGAGCTGGACACTTGCAGAAGGCGCCCAGACACTGACTCTCCTGTACCACAAGGCTCCAACGCAGCAGCTTACCGCAGCAAATGTTAAGGTAAATCACGTTTATACTTATACCAAGACTGAGGTTGTGAATGGTGTAGTCACTACCACTACCCCGGTAGATCAGGTTACTGTTACTGAGACGGTTAACGGCTGGTATGTAGGCGAATCCTTCACACCTGCCAAGAAGTTTGAATATAACGGCAAGACTTATGTAAACACCGAAACTCTCGAAGCCAAGACGCTGGGTGCCGGTGAAAATACCTTCACCATCGAGTACGGCCTGGTAGAAGTCCCGGATTCCGCTACAGTGACAGTAAACCATCACTTCCTGGATGAGACGACTGTATTTGACGAGGAATCAGGCGAAGCTACAGGCCTGGCTTGGACCGAAAACACAGGATTGGCAAAGAGCGAGACTGTATCTCAGATAGCGGTTCCGGACGGCAGAGACTTCATCACAAGAGACCTCTACGTAGGTGAATTCTTCAAGGCTATGCTCCTGTCGGTAGATGAAATGCCTGCAGGCTACGACGTTCGCGAAGACAAGAACGGCGAGTATCTGGATGCAGAGGGTAATGTGGTTCCGCACAGCATGATTCTCACAGGCAGTGCAGAAAAGAACGTTATCGACATCTACTACTTCAAGGAAGCAGCATCCAATGTTTCCAGCATCAAGGTTACTCACAAGTATGTGACTTACAAGGATGTCATCGATGCAAACGGGCGGCTGGTAAAGGATCAGCCTCAGGAGGCTGCTACCGGCGAGACCGTGACAGTAAACGGCAAGCTGGGCGGCTCCTATGAGTTCACGACCATTACCGAATTTGACGGCGTTACCTACACTCTGGTAGATGCCGACAATTCCAAGCTCTCCGGTAAATTCAAACAGGCCGGCTCCAACGGCGAAGTAGTGCTGACATATGTAAGACACATCGACGACGCAGACCTGACTCCGGGCTTCCTGAAGGTGGCATACAAGCTCATAGGCAAGCACGGTAAGGTTGTAGACAATACTTACACTTACGAGTACTACACCGGTACTAAGAATGCAGACGGGTCCCGTCATTATCAGGATGAGATGGTAGCGGCACACGTTATCACTCAGGAAGGAATCAAGGTATTCGCTCCGGGCGAAACCACTTCCACTCCTATTCCTGAAAAGGTTTACGCAGGACAGAAATTCACGCTGGATTTGGATGATACCTACGATTATGACGGTCTGACTTACACTAAGACAGACGGCAGCGCAGAAGTTACCGTAGGTGGCGTACCGGTAATTGCTGTAAGAGCAATCGCTGAAGATGGAGTTATCGCAAGCGGAGATATGCCGGTAGCAGTTGAGATTCCACCTACCAACGTTATCACTTACGAAAATGTTATTGACCTGGCTAAGAACGATATCAACGTGGTAAGAGTAGTGACTACTCTGACATCCGACGATAAGGGCGAGCAGCACGAGACCACCACCACTTCCGATGCCATCAAGGCAGGCACTGTTTACGATGGCCAGTATCTGGAACTGGGAGTTGCCGGAAACGCCAACGAAACATTCACCGGTCTGACTGTTGAAAACGCTACGGCTACAGACGTGGCTGACGGCAAGACCAACGTGACTGTTACTGATATTTCCAAGGCTGCAACTGTGACACTGTTCTACACAGTGGATCTCTCCAAGCATGCGAGAGGAACAGTTACACACAACTATATCAGACATGACAAGGACGGCAAGGTTGCTGACCAGGTTGTAGAAACCAAGGAAGATAAGATCAGCAAGTTTGCAGGACTTGAATACACTGCAACTGACAGACGCACCGGCGCATTCACCGACCGTGTGGTAGTAGTGGGCGGTTCCTGGACCATGACTCTCCACGAAGGTGATGACAACAACATGACCATCAACTACTATGATGATTATGAATCACTGACAGGCACACAGGTATTGGTAAATCATGTTTACTTCAAGACTGATGCCAGCGGTCTTCTGACCACACGTACAGCCATCGAAATGGAAGTGCCGCAGGTACTGACAAAGGCTGACGGCGCTTGGATCGGTAATACCGAATTCAGCGTAGAACCGAAGAACAAGCCGGTAGATGACGGATATTACTACGACCTGATTGATGGTGAGTTTGAAGTAGAAGGCGCTGACGGCGAGCTTGTAATGTACTCAACAGATGCTTACAGCGATCTGACACTCGAGGCTCCTGAAGCCGGAGAAAGCTACAGCATGGTGATCAACATATACTATGTACGCAGCACCACTGCAGTTCAGATCAACCACATCTACAAGGCTCTGGATACTCGCACAGACAAGATTACAGAGGATACAAAGGTTACCGTAATCGACGAGATGGGCGAAGGCAAATACGGCACATGGACAAAGAATGAGGATGGAAACTTCGTTTCCTTCACAGCCAAGGAAATGCCAAAGGATGGATACACCAGAACCACTGCTGACGAAGATATGATCACATATGACTTCGGCGAAGGCGCAATCCTGAATGTTGAATACGTACGTGAATATCGCAGCAGAAAGCCTGGTGGCGGCGGACGTTCCGGCGGTGACTCAGACATTCCGGATGACGGTGTTCCGCTTTCAGATCTTCCGGACGGTCAGGTTCCACTCTCCGATCTGCCTGGCGGCACTGACGAAGAGGAAATGATTCCGGACGATGAAGTACCTCTCGCAGAACTGCCTATCACAGGCGGCATGGGCGTAGGACTCTTCATTCTGGCAGGCGGCGCCATCGCAGCTGCAGGCTTCGGACTCAGACGCAGAGAGGAAGAGAACTAGTTTTTAGAGCTAAAAATTAAACACAAATTAAAGAACCTCGGGGCGGCATCCCCGGGGTTCTCTTTGTGGAATAGTGCTTATACTCTCTTAAGTAATTTCATTATAACACTCGGTGGGGTTTTCATAAGGGGGGATTTCTGATATTATATGTAGTGGATTTGATTGAAATAGGGGGAATTTGAAAATTTATGAGCTATCTTGAAAGGCTTAACGATAAACAAAAAGAGGCGGTGCTTTGTACGGAAGGGCCGCTTTTGGTATTGGCGGGAGCAGGCTCGGGCAAAACCAGCATGATGACCTGCCGTATCGCTTATCTTATAGATGAACTCGGAGTCAGCCCTTACAACATTTTGGCGGTGACATTCACCAACAAGGCTGCCGGCGAGATGAGAGAAAGGGTGGATAAGATCCTTGCAGGGCTGGACAATCCGCGAACAAGCGACAATCTTCTGATCGCCACATTCCATTCGGCATGTCTGAGAATCCTCAGAGTGCATGCGGACCTTTTGGGCTACGGCAAGGATTTTGTGGTCTACGACACTTCCGACCAGAAGACTGTGGCGAAGGGTATTATCAAGGATATGAATCTGGACATCAAGAGATATACGCCGCAATATCTTCTATCGGTAATAGGCGATTGCAAAGAAAAATGCCTGGATCCGGAGGGTTACCTGAGAGTAAACGGTGAGAATTTCCGGAGCAAAGTGGTCTATGAAGTGTACAAGGCGTACGAGAATATCCTGCGCAAAAACAACGCCATGGACTTTGACGATCTGCTCCTCAACGTGGTGCGGCTTTTTGAGCGCGAACCGGAAGTATTGGGCAAATATCAGCGCCGCTTCCGCTACATCATGGTGGACGAGTACCAGGATACCAACACTATCCAATACAAATTCGTAAAATATCTGGCTGAAGGCTATGGCAATATCTGCGTGGTAGGCGATGACGACCAGTGCATATATGAATGGCGCGGCGCGGACATCCGCAATATCCTCGATTTTGAAAAGGATTTTAGGGATGCCAAAGTGATCAAGCTGGAGCAAAACTACCGTTCCTGTTCCAATATCCTGAAGGCCGCCCACTCCGTGATCAAGAAAAACCGCGGCCGCAAAGACAAGGAACTTTGGACCACCAGGGAAGACGGAGACAAGTTGGTCTACCACCTTTCGCAGGACGAAAGAGACGAAGTCCGCTATGTGGCAGAGCAGATAAGCAAATTGAAAAATGAGGATTCCAAAGAAGGCAGACCGCTTGGCTACAGCGATTTTGCGGTGCTCTATCGCACCAACGCCCAGTCACGTGCTTTCGAAGAAGGCTTCCGCCTGCGCGGAATCCCGTGCAAAGTCGTGGGAAACCTCGGATTCTACGACCGTAAGGAAATTAAAGACGTGATGTGTTACCTCAGGCTGGTGCAAAATCCAAAGGACGATGTATCGCTGGAGCGCATTATCAACGAGCCGAAGCGCGGCATAGGCGAAAAGACAATGGAAAAGCTGAAGGCTCTGGCGGAAGTGAGGGGCGAAAGCCTGCTGGAGACACTTTCGGACCGCGAAGTGACCGCGGGCCTCAGCGCCAAAGCAGAGGCCGCCATCAACGAGCTGGCTGACCTGATAAACGGCTACCACACAGAGATTGAAAACATGACCGTGGCAGAGATTTACGATGGTCTCCTGGCTCGCTCCGGATATCTGCCGGCTTTGCAGGCCGCAAACACAGTGGAGGCAGAGTCCAGAATAGAAAATATCCTGGAACTGCGCTCTGCCATCGACCAGTTCCAAAAGGAGCAGCCGGCCGGCACTCTGATGGAGTTCCTCGAGGGCAAAGCGCTGGCTTCCGATTCGGACAAGCTGCCGGACGGAAACGAAGAAGAGGATGAAAAGGAGAAGGTGCTCCTGATGACACTCCATACCGCCAAAGGTCTGGAATTCCCGGTGGTTTTCATGCCGGGCATGGAAGAAGGGCTCTTCCCGGGCTTCCGCGCCATGGACAGACCCGAAGGGCTGGAAGAAGAACGCAGACTTTGCTATGTGGGTATCACCAGAGCCAAAGAAAAGCTCTTCCTGACAGGAGCCAAAGGCCGTACGCTTTATGGTAAGTGGACTTCATGCAGCGAGTCTTCGTTTATAAGGGAGATTGACCCGATACTGCTCGAGAGAGATACACCGGTAGAACCGAAAAAATCCGTCTACAGGGACGGTTATGCGGAAAAGCCGAGCGGCAGTCCGTTCAGGGGCGGCAGCAGCTATGCAGCGAAAAGCGCAGGCAGCGTGGCGTCGGGCATCATGAGCCAAAACCGCAGTGCATCTGCGCCGATAGCGCTCAGCGCAGGCGACAGAGTGGCTCATGCCAAGTTTGGAGAAGGCACCGTGACGGAAGTTTCGCCGGACGGCAAGACAGGCGTGATCATTTTTGACAGCGAGGGCCGCAAGAAGATGGCTCTTGGCATTGCGCCGATCAAGAAAATATAATGCTTTGAGGCCTTGGGGCATCAGGGCAAACAGGAGATAAAATGGGAAAAGAAGAAACCATCCTTCGGATGAAAGAGCTCTCCGCAAAACTGGAAGAGGCGTCGCGCGCCTACTATCAGGATGCGGCAGAGATTATGTCCAATTTTGAATATGATGCGCTCTACGACGAGCTGGTTGCTCTTGAAAAAGAAAGCGGCATAGTGCTGGCGGGCAGCCCGACCATGAAGGTGGGCTACGAAGTGGTCAGCGAATTGCCGAAAGAGCATCATCCAAGCCGCATGCTGTCTCTGGATAAGACCAAGGAACCGGAGGCTCTGGCGTCGTGGCTGGGAGATAAGAAGGGCATTCTTTCATGGAAGATGGACGGCCTGACAGTGGTGCTCACCTACGAAGGCGGCAAGCTGGTCAAGGCGCTGACGCGAGGTAACGGCGATATCGGCGAAGTGATCACCCAAAACGCCATGACCTTTGAAAATCTGCCGCTCGTGATACCTTACACGGGCAGGCTGGTGATCCGCGGAGAAGCGGTCATTAAATATTCGGATTTTGAGAGGATAAATGCCCTGATCCCGGAAGCGGAGGGCAAATACAAAAATCCACGAAATCTCTGCTCGGGCTCCGTGCGGCAGCTCGACCCGGCAGTGACCAAAAGCCGACATGTCAATGTCTTTATCTTTGCCTTGGTATCGGCGGAAGGCGGCGAAAACGTGGATGGCAGGAGCCTGCCGGAAGACAGCAGGGAAAAGCAGTTTGAAGCCTTGAAAGAGATGGGCTTTACTGTAGTGGGCTACCGCGTGATAAACGGCGGAGGCGAAATTGCCGGCGCTGTTGAGAAATTCTCTGAAGAGGTGGCGACCAACGACTTCCCAAGCGACGGACTGGTGCTGGTTTATGACGATATTGCGTACGGCAGATCGCTGGGCGTGACGGCCAAATTTCCGCGTGATGCCATCGCATTCAAATGGCGTGACGAAGTGAAGGAGACGGTACTCACCGAAATAGAGTGGTCGGCTTCGCGGACGGGATTGATCAATCCTGTAGCGATATTTGAGCCTGTGGAACTGGAAGGAACCACGGTCAGCCGCGCATCGGTGCACAACGTAAGTATCGTGAAAGAGCTGGCGCTGGGGATTGGCGACCATATCGAAGTGTACAAAGCCAACATGATCATCCCACAGATAGCGCAAAATCTGACCCGCAGCGGCAGCTGTGAGATCCCGGGTGAATGCCCGGTCTGCGGCGGAAAAACGGAAGTTCGGCGCGAGCAGGATGCCGAGACTTTGGTCTGCCTCAATCCGGAGTGCCTGGCCAAGCATTCGGGCTCCATCGTGCATATGGCTTCGCGTGATGCGCTGAATATCGAGGGCATGAGCGAAGCAACGGTGGAAAAATTCATCGATTGCGGCATCATCCGGGAGCCGGCGGACCTTTTCAAGCTGGCGGATCACAGGGAACAAATAGTAAATATGGAAGGCTTCGGCGAGAAGTCTTTTAACAATATGGTGGAGGCGGCGAAAAAGGCATCGCACACTACGACGGCGAGATTTTTGTATGCTCTTGGTATCGACGGGATCGGTGCAGCCAACGCCAAAGTGATCTCCAGGTATTGCGGTCACAAGTGGGACAAAATCCGGGCGCTGAGCCGCGAGGAATTGACGGAGATCGAGGGCGTTGGCGATGTTTTGGCAGCTTCATTTGCAGACTACTTTGCAGACGAAGGTAATGCGGACAGACTGGCGCGCCTTTTGGAGGTCGTCACCTTTGAGGAAGTGGCCGAATCCGGCGCGCCGCAGGATCTGGAAGGAAAAACCTTTGTCATCACGGGTTCGCTCAACGGTTTTTCCAACCGCAAGGAGCTGCAGACGCTCATCGAGGACAGAGGCGGCAAAGTGGCAGGCTCCGTGTCTGCGAAGACTTCTTATCTTATAAACAACGACAATACTTCGGGCAGCACCAAGAACAAGACGGCGCAAAAGCTGGGCGTACCGATCATCACGGAAGCCGAGTTTATGAGCATGTTCGGTACGCCCGAGCCGGCTGCGGACGCAGAAATTACGAGTGCGGCCGCAGCAGCCGGCGATGCAGCCGAAGCTGCAACTTTTGCGCCGGAAGATGCACAGGTGAGGTGGAATATATGAAAAAGGCACTGCCGATAGGCAAGCTGGACAGCGATATCCTGAAAAAGCTTATTTTTGACAATATCATATTTAAACGCGACGAAGTGCTGACAGGGCCGGGCATAGGGGAAGACTGTGCGGTGCTGGATTTCGGGGAACTGGAGTGCGTCACCAGCACAGACCCTATCACAGCATCCGTAAACGACATCGGCAGGCTCTCCATCCATATTTCGTGCAACGATATAGCTTCAAACGGCGTGGAGCCCGTAGCGATACTGCTGACGGTGCTTCTCCCGGAGGGCACCACGGAGGACGACATAGCCAAGATAATGCACCAGGCAGCGCATGCAGCTGAGCTTTCCAAGGTTCAGATTGCAGGCGGCCACACGGAGATAACAAGGGCCGTCAACCAGCCTGTGATCTGCTCCACAGCTTTTGGCAGATCACCCAGGGGCGGCAGCCAGAGCGCCGGCGACATGCAAAAAGGCGATCTGATCTTCGTGACGAAAGCCCTGGCGCTGGAGGGCACGGGCATCATCGCATCCGAGAAGGGCGCAGAGCTGGTGCGGCAGGGCTTTCTCACGGAGGCCGAGCGTAGCGAGGCTGCCGCCATGCTGGACAAAGTCAGCGTAGTGGCAGAGGGCGTGGCCGCCGGCAGAGTGGGCACCCATGGCATGCATGACATCACGGAAGGCGGCGTTTTGGGCGGCGTCTGGGAGATGTGCAATATTGCAGGCTGCGGCGCGATGCTTTGCGAAGAAAATATGCCGCTTGCGCCTGTTACAAAAAAATTGGCGGAGCATTTTGGCTTCAATCCTCTGCGCATGATATCTTCGGGCTCGATGCTCATCGTGGCAGCACCGGACAAAAAAGCGGAGCTCACGGAAGCCTTGAAAAAAGAGGGCGTAGAGCTGACTTGCATCGGCGAGATCGGCGGCAAAGGCGAGAAAGTCACCATGCTGGCAAGGGACGGCAGCCTCTCGGAAGTGGCGCCTCCTTCAGCCGACGAGATTTATCGCGTCATCGGTTAAAAACAGAAGAAACGAACCGGCTCCGGGTTTTTGACGGAGCGAATATATATTATGAAAAACTTAAAATAAAGGGGTAATGAAGAAATGGAGCCAAAACTTTTTGAAAGTAAGGTAGATGTGATCAAATACAGGGTGCTGAGAGAAATCTCACGCGCCACTTGGGCGGGCCAGGACCCGTTCCATGTTTTCCATCAGGTGGCACAGGCAGTCATCAAAAAAGGCGAGCCGCCGATGAGCTGCTGTATCTACAAAGACCGTGCCATCATCGCTGAGAAGATGACTATAGGCCTTGGTGAATATCATGGCCAGAGAGGTACAGTGCATGTAGTGCCTATAGCCTGCGATGAATGTCCGAAGTCCGGTCACATGGTTACGGACCTTTGCCGTGCGTGTGTAGCGCACCTTTGCAAGGAGTCATGCCTGAAGAATGCCATAAATATCGACGAAAAAGGTTATGCACATATCGATAAGAACCGCTGCGTGGAATGTGGCCGCTGCGCTGCAGCCTGCAAATACGGGGCCATTACCAACATGAGAAGGCCGTGCGAGCGCGCGTGCCCGACCGGTGCCATCAGCATGGCTTCTACAGGTGAAGCTGTCATCGATCACGACAAATGCATTGTGTGCGGCGCGTGCACATATGAATGCCCGTTTGGCGCCACCAACGATCTTTCGGATATCGTGACTGTCATCAATGACATCAAAAACAAAAAAGAAGGCAGGAAGATCTATGCCATGCTGGCGCCTGCCGTAGCTTCCCAATATCCGGAGTGCACTACGGGGCAGGTGGTTACAGCCATCCTAAAAGTCGGATTTGACGAGGTGGTGGAAGTGGCTGCCGGTGCGGATGCAGTGGCACTTATCGAAGCTGAAGAATTGAAAGAAAAAGGCTTTATCACCAGCTCATGCTGCCCGGCCTTCACGGAATACATACGCATAGAATTTCCTGAATTGGTGGAGCATATCTCAAGTACACCGTCGCCGATGATGTATACTGCCAAAAAGATCAAGGAAAAGGATCCGAATGCGATCGTGGTATTCATCGGACCTTGCATCGGTAAAAAATATGAAAAGAGAATGCCGGGCAAAGAAGGCGTGGTGGACAGAGTCCTCACGTTCCTGGAACTGACAGCGCTGATCCACAGCAAAGACCTGGAAATCATGAAACTGGAGCCTACCGAGCTAAACGAGGCTTCACCTTTCGGAAGAGGCTTTGCCCAGTCCTCCGGACTGACGGCTGCTGTGGAAGAGGCCGTGAAAGAACTGGAATTCAAGGACTTTGAATTCAAACCCGTGATCTGCAACGGCATCGCCGAGTGTAAGGCTGCACTGCTCAAAGCCAAGGCAGGCAAACTGGACGGAAACTTCATCGAGGGCATGGCCTGCGAAGGCGGCTGCGTCCGCGGTAACGGCACGCTGCTGAACAAGCGCAACACTCCGATGCACGTTCAAAAATACATGGACGAGGCTGCCAAGAGGACGCTGAAATAGCTCGGGACAGGTGGGGAGCAAAAAGCTTTTGCTCTTCGCCTTGACTTTGGAGCTGCAAAAAATTATAATATTTATGCGAAGTACCCTTTACAAGCTCTGTCAGGTGGACTTGGGTCCTGTGCAATAGGACACTGTGAACCTTGTCAGGTCCGGAAGGAAGCAGCAATAAGCGGAGGCTCTTATGTGCCACAGATCAGCCTTTTTCTATGCTGGTGGAGCTTGTAAAGGGTATTTCTTTTTTATGTTTTTCGGAGGTGTTATCCATATGTACAGAGCTTTGTACAGAGAATACAGGCCTGAAACCTTTGAAGAGGTGCTGGGCCAGGAACACATAATCAGGATATTGAAAAATCAGCTGTCCAAGAACGCGGTCAGCCATGCCTATCTTTTCTGCGGTACACGCGGTACCGGCAAAACCACCATGGCGCGGCTTCTGGCCAAAGGCGTGAACTGCCTGAATCCGAAGGAAGACGGCGGCCCTTGCGGCGAATGTGAAAATTGCAAGTCCATCAAAGCGGGCACCTTCATGGACGTAATCGAAATCGACGCCGCCTCCAACAACGGCGTAGACAATATCCGCGAACTCCGGGAAAGCGTAAAATATCCGCCTGCAGCAGGCAGGAAAAAGGTTTATATCATAGACGAAGTGCATATGCTCTCATCGGGAGCCTTCAATGCGCTCCTGAAGACTTTGGAAGAGCCGCCCGAATACGTCATGTTCATCTTGGCCACCACAGAGCCGCAAAAGCTTCTGGCTACCATTCTTTCCAGATGCATGCGCCTGGACTTTAAGCGTGTGCCGGAACAGGTGCTGGTCAGCGGTATGAGCAGGATCTGCAGCGATAAAAATATCGATGTGGAAGAGTCGGCTCTCAAGCTGATTGCAGCCAATGCGGACGGTTCCGTGCGCGACGGGCTTTCCATTCTGGACCAATGCCTGGCCGGCGGACAGACTTCAGTTTCCAGAAAGGACGTTTTGGACCTTTTGGGAGCTACGGGAGAAGAAGTCTTCCTGGAGATTACGGACCTGGCCAAGAGGGGCAAAGTCTCCGATGCATTGCTTTTGATAGACAAGGTGCTGGCAGACGGCCGCGACGTGCGTCAGTTCATCAAGGACTGGCTGGGCCACTACCGCAATCTGATGATAGTAAAATACCTGAATTCTCCGGAGGATGTGCTGGGCATATCCGAAGAGAATGCAGTAAGACTCAAAGAACAGAGCGACAGGCTGGATATGACCGAGATCAACAACGCCATTATCGAGCTGTCGCATACGATGAACGAGGCCAGATGGTCCACGCAGCCGAGGATTTTGCTGGAGCTTTGTGCCGTGAAGCTGGCGACAGGCAACGCATTTGCCAGAACCACTCCGATGCCGCAACAGGCGGCGCCGGCACCGGCAGCAGCACAGCCGGACGTGCCGGTGGCAGCTCCTGCTCCGCAGGAGCCTGCAAAGTCGCAGGCCGCGGCCCCGCAGCCTCAACCACCGCAGCCTGCGCCCCCGGCGCCGCCTTCGCAGCCGCAAGCGGCACCCGCAGCTCCGCAGCCTGCAGACGAACCTGACGACTACGATCTGGAAGAGCTGTGGCTGAGAGTCTTCGAGGAGACCGAAAACGTGCGCGCCTCCTTCAATCTGTTACCTACCAAGACTTGGCTCCACTCCATCAAAGGAGACGCCTTCTATATCCTGGCGGATAACAAATTTACGGGCAAATATGTCAAAGAAAACATCGATACCATAGAAGAAGCCATGGCCCGCCTCACAGGCGTACGCCGCAGAGCATTGGTGATGGTGAAATCCAAAGACGAGGAAGCAGCGGCTCCCGACCCCGAAGCAGTGAAGGAAAACCTCCAAAATCTGCTGGGCGTAGAGGTAGAGATGAAATAAATAAAAGGCGGCGGGCATCCGCCGTACCAAGATAAAGAGGAGAAATAAAATGGGAAAAGGAATGAAAGCCGGTAAAAGACCGAATCCAAACAAAGGCATGGGAGGAAACATGCAAAAGCAGCTGGCACAGGTTCAGGCCATGCAGCGCCAGATGGAGCAGGTGCAGGCTGAAGTAGAAGAAATGACCACGGAAGCCACTTCCGGCGGCGGTGCTGTCAGCGTGACAGTCAACGGAGCGCACCAGATCACAGAAGTGAAGATCGCTCCGGAAGTAGTGGACCCTGACGATATCGAAATGCTTCAGGATCTGATCATCACTGCAGCCAACGAAGCAATGCGCCAGATTGACGAGATTGCAAACAACGAAATGAGCAAAGTCACAGGCGGACTCAACCTGCCGTTCTAATTATGAAAAATTATGCAAAACCTCTCGAAAAGTTAATAAAAGAGCTGGGCAAGCTGCCGGGCATAGGAGGCAAGAGCGCGCAGAGACTGGCATTCCACATACTTTCCCTGGACGAAAAGTCTGTGGATGAGCTGGCGGACAGCATCCGCGAAGCCAAAGCCAAGATGAGATACTGCCCTGTCTGCGGCAATCTTACGGACCGGGAGCCTTGCGAAATCTGCGCCGATGAGACCAGAGACCGCAATACCATCTGCGTGGTGGAAAGCCCAAAGGATGTCTTCGCCATGGAGCGAATCCGCGAATACAAAGGCCTTTATCATGTGCTTCACGGAGCGATTTCACCAATCGACGGTATAGGGCCTGACGATATCAATCTCAAATCATTGATAGTGCGTCTGCAACAGGGGGATGCCAAGGAAGTGATCCTGGCCACCAACCCTACCATCGAAGGCGAAGCCACAGCCATGTACATAGCGCGGCTGATCAAGCCCGCAGGCATCAAAGCTACCCGTATCGCTCACGGCATACCTGTGGGAGGTGACCTGGAGTATACGGACGAGGTGACACTGCTCAAAGCAGTGGAAGGCCGCCGCGAAATCTAGCTGCCGAAGCTCAAAAAAGCAATAAATAATCAGTAAAAGTGAAAAAAACACCGAAGCCAAATGACTTCGGTGTTTTTGTGTTCGCATTTGTATTCGAAACCGCAATTATGCAGCTTTGTTTTCGATGTGGTGCTTGTCTGCGTAAGCAGTGAGAATCAGCGTCAGTGCACCGTCGCTTGTTACGTTGCAAGCTGTACCGAAGCTGTCCTGCAGAGCAAAGATAGCCAAGATCATGGCTGTTCCTGTCGCATCGAAGTTCAGAACGGACATTACGATACCCAGGGAAGCCATTACTGTACCGCCCGGAACTCCCGGAGCACCAACTGCGAAGATACCCAGCAGGATGCAGAAGAGGATCATTGTGCCCACTGTAGGCAGTGTGCCGTAGAGCATCAGGTTGATGGCCATGCAGAAGAATACTTCTGTCAGTACGGAACCGCAAAGGTGGATGTTAGCGAAAAGAGGAATACCAAAGTCTACCATGTCGTCACGAAGAACGGAAGACTTGTGAGCGCATTCCAGAGCTACGGAAAGTGTAGCTGCGGAAGACATTGTTCCTACGGCTGTCAGATAAGCCGGTACATAGTGTCTGAACACTTCCTTAGGGCTCTTGCCGGAGTAGATACCTGCCACTGTGTAGAGCAGAGCCATCCAGATGAAGTGACCTGCCATTACGATGGCGATGATCTCGATGAATGCAGGGAACTGCTTTGTTACTGTTCCGTCGTAGCTGAGGCAGATGAATGTTGCACAGATGTACAGCGGAAGCAGCGGAATGATAATCTTCTTAACGATGTCCAGCACGATGTTCTGGAATTCGCCGAGGAGTGCGATCATATTTGTGGATTTTGTCCAGATGGAGGCCAGACCCAGCATAAGGGACAGTGCCAGAGCGGACATTACAGGCATGATCTGCGGAATTGCCAGTGCGAAGATGTCTGTAGGAAGTTCCTTAACGGAAGCATCTGTTGCGATAGCCAGGTGCGGAATAAGAGCATAACCTGCGCCTGTGCTGAGCAGTGCTGCCAGTACGGAAGAAGAATAAGCGATAACTACTGCCACACCCAGAAGTCTGGAGGCGTTAGCACCCAGCTTTGTGATGGATGGTGCGATGAAGCCGATGATGATGAGCGGTACGCAGAACATGATAACCTGGCTCAGGATGTTCTTTACGGAAACCACTACCGCCATAACGGATTCGTTGAACAGAGTCCCGAGAATGATACCGAGAATGATACCAATCAGGAGACGTGCAGGCAAACTGCCAAACAACTTTTTCATAGTGAGATACTCCTTTTGTTAAAAAATTTGTTAAATCTAAATGCATGCATCCCAAATGCAGGATTGTATGCAATCGCGAATACTATGATACACCATTGAGATATAAGATTTCAAGCCTTTTCCGGAATAAATATACGAAAAAGCATTTTTTGAACATATTACTGAACATATCAGTAATATACTCGCCGATATACTGCGATTCTGCATACAAAATAGCGGATTGTTCTTTTTCGATTTATGCTTGTGAAATTTGTCACAAAATGCTTGAACAATCAAGGCCTTTTAGATACAATACACATTGGGCTGTCGCGAAGATAGTTTCCTATACCTAAGTGATTTGCAGGAGG
>CAMPBN010000010.1 GCA_946638265.1 uncultured Bacillota bacterium | reverse complement strand
ATAACAACGTTCCTTTCTCAGCTGCACATTTTGCAGCAAATTAAGGGAGCGCATCTTTAATTCAAAAAAGATGCAAGACGGTGGTAACTTTTACCACCCTCCCTTGCCTATATTTTATATTATTCGCAATTTTCGAAAAAATGTCAAGCGGAAAATTCAAAAAGAGTACCGACAACCCATAAATTGTCGGTACTCTTTCTCTCTTATTTTCTTACACGTCTTTGCAGGTCCTTCCAGATGGCAGGATTCAGCAGTATCAGCATCGGGAACAGCTCCAGCCTGCCCGCCAGCATATCAAACATCAAAACATATTTTGAGAATGCACTAAACTGCGCAAAATTCCCCGACGGTCCCACCATTTCCAGGCCCGGACCGATGTTATTGATGGAAGCTGCTATCGCCGTAAAATTCGTAGTCAGATCGAAATTGTCAAATGATATCAAAAAGAGCGATATCACGAACACTCCCATATATGTGATCAGGAAAGTGCTGCAGGTGCGGACCACGTCATGCTCCACAGGTTTTCCGTTCATTTGGATTTCCTTGATGCTCTTCGGATGCACGTAAAGATTCATCTCTTTTTTCAGCACCTTGAAAAGTATCATAAATCTGGACACCTTGATGCCGCCGCCCGTACTGCCAGCGCAGGCTCCGCAGAACATGATGAATACCAGCAAAGTTTTGGCCGTCGAATTCCAGAGATTGAAATCCACCGTGGAAAAGCCCGTCGTGGTGATGATGGACGCAATCTGGAAAGCCGAATCTCTGAAAGCATCCGAAAACGTTCCGTCGCTGTGGCCTATGCACACAAATATTATTCCGACAGACAAAATAATGATTGCAAAGTACCATACCACTTCTTCAAGCTTCAAAAGCTCTTTGAACTTCTTTCTGAATATGAAAAAGTAAGCATTGAAATTAACGCCGAAAAGTATCATAAAGACGGTGATGATCCATTGGAGCGTCGCGCTGTACGAAGCAATGCTGTCATTTTTGATGCCAAAGCCTCCTGTGCCGGCCGTTGCAAACATGGTGTTGAGCGCGTCAAAGACTGTCATCCCCCCTGCCAGCAGGCAAAGATATTCTATCAGCGAAAGCATAAGATATATCCCGTAAAGGAATCTGGCACTTTCTCTGATACGCGGCACCAGCTTGCCCACGGAAGGCCCCGGGCTTTCCGCCCTCATCAGGTTCATGGATGAACCGCCTGTCATGGACACGATGGTGAGCAGGAATACCAGCACTCCCATTCCGCCGATCCAATGTGTAAAGCTGCGCCAGATAAGCGACGCATGCGAAAGCGATTCGATGTCATACAGGATGCTGGCTCCCGTGGTGGTGAAACCGGATACCGTCTCAAACAGCGCATCTGCGAAAGACGGGATTTCCTTTGTCAGTAAAAAAGGTATGCAGCCTATGATACTGAGCATTATCCAGGAAAACGCCGTAGCCACGCAGCCTTCCTTGAGATAAAAGGTCATCTTTGCGGGTTTTTTCCACTTGAGGATCAGTCCCAGGCAGACAGCCGATGCCGCCACCGCCATATATTTCTTGTAAACTTCTTCTCCGTAAATCAGGCCCGTGATAACAGGAAGGAGCATTAATACGCCTTCGATGATCATGATATGGGCCAGAACGAAGCGAATAACCGATCTGTTCATAATTTTCCTCTATTGCAGAATGTCATGGAGGCTGTTAACTCCTTTTTGGGATGTTACCAGCACCACACTGTCACCCGGAAGCAGCATATCTTCACCGCCCGGGATGATGATCTTGCCTTTGCGGCTGATAAATGCGATTAGGACATTGTCTTTTATCTGAAGATCTTTCAGTGGAATGCCTGTCAGCTGAGGGTCTTCCCTAATGATGAATTCCATAGCTTCGGCTCTAGCGCCAAACATAGGATAAATGGCCTCTATGGCTGCGCTGTCTGCCGAATTGCTCTTGGCTCTGACATAAGTCATGATGTATTGAGCCGTAATATATCGCGGATAGATCACACTGCCCAAATTGAGGTCCGATATGGCCTCTTTGAAAGTGATCCTGTTGATCTTTGTGATAACTTTTGCTTTGGAATGCTTTTTTGCGTGCAAAGTCAAAAGGATATTTTCTTCGTCGATGCCTGTCAGCGCTATGAAGGAATCCACATATTCGATGCCTTCTTCCACAAGCAGGGCCTCGTCTGTGCCGTCACCGTTGATAATGGTGGCTTTCGGCAGAAGTGTGCTGAGCTGCTCGCAGCGCTCTTTGTTTATCTCGATGATCTTAACTTCGATACCCATATCCAGGAGGATTTTTCCCAGATAATAGGCGGATCTGCCGCCGCCGATAATGAGGGAATTTTTCACATGATTTGTACGTATGCCAATCTCCTTGAAGAAATTCCTGATGGCACTCCTGGCTGCCGTCACATAGATGCGGTCTCCGGCCATGAGCACGGAATTTCCGTTAGGAATGAAAAATTCCTCTTCCCTTTCCACTCCGCAGATCAGATAGCGTGACTTGGTCATTTTGCCCAGCTCGGCAACAGAGATGCCGTCCATGATGTTGCCTCGCGGAATCTGAAACTTAATCATCTCGGCCTGGCCATGCGCAAAGGAGTTGACCTCCAGAGCGTTTGGCAGGCAAAGAATGCGGGATGCCTCGATGGCGGACTCCAGGTCCGGGTTGATGATCATGGCCAGGCCCAGCTTATCCTTGAGATATCCTACTTCCGTGCTATAGTCAGGTGTGCGCACTCTGGCGATGGCAGAGCATTCGCCCACGCGCTTGCCCACCGTGCAGCAAAGCAGGTTCAGCTCATCCATTTCCGTAACTGCGATGATCAGGTCCGCATGGGCTACATCCGCTTCCATCAGAACGCTGTAGCTGGCGCCGTTACCCACGATGCCCAGCACATCATACTGGTCTGAAAGTTCCTTCAGCTTCTGGGCATTCTTGTCCACGATAGCGATGTTGTGCCCTTCTGCGGACAATCTTTCCACCAGCGTCTGCCCCACCTTGCCGCAGCCGACAATTATAATATTAAGCCCGGCGCTTTTGCCGTTTTTTTCCGTTTTAAATATATTTTTCATATCTTTCAGGTTCCTTATTTTTGCGTTGCTTCCCCCAAAAAAATTATAAAATTTCTCTAAGTGTTTTTTGATACTCACCTAATATAGCACTTCCGCCAAATCACTTACAAGGACTTTTCACATATGACGCAAAAATTTAGTAAACTTTTTCCTTTTGTCACAAAAAAGAGCGTTTTTGCAGGCAAAAACGCTCTTATATTACAGCAAGATTGTACTTTTGTAATCTTAAATCCTTGAATTTTCAGACAAAATTCTTTTAATTTTTAAGCAAATTCATACTTTTATGTTTTTTACTCCTGCTCCTGTTTCGGCTCTACATTCAGCCATGTAAGGGCCACGATTACCAGCAGCATGCCGATACCGCTGAGTATTGTCGGCACCTCGGAATAGAGCAATAGTCCAATAAGCGCCGCCGTTACGGGTTCTGTGGACGCCAGCACTGCAGCCTTGCCGTTTTCCATGTGAGGCAGCCCCACAAAATACAGCAGGTTTGGAATTATAGTGGTAAAGAAAGCCACGCCCAGCATTGCCAGCCAGATTTTCCCGCCCTCTGCAGCAAAGGATGCACGGATTCCTGCCCAGTCCGTGATGAAGGCTCCCGCCACGCCCGCGAAAAGATAGGTGTGCACCAGCAGAGTCAAACTGCTGTAGCCTTTGTTCAATGCATAGCGCGCAAAGAGCGTATAGAAACCGTAGCCGAGGCCCGAGAGCATACCCACGGCAAGCCCTGCCGGGTCCATCACGGGCGTATCCGATGCAATGCCGCTGACCAGCCCGCAGCCCACAAATGCCAAAAGCAGGCATGCGCTTTTCTTTTTTGTCATTTTCTCGCCGAAAAGTATCACCGAAAACAGCGTCACGAAAATCGGCGCCGTATACATCAGCGTGGCAGCCACAGCCAAAGATACTCTTTCGATAGTGACGAAATAGCACGTGTTGAACAATACGGTGCCTGCGATACCCGTGCCTGCAAAGCACCACCAATCCCTGAGCTTGAATTTCAGGAGATTGCGATCGTAGAAAAATATCGCAACTCCCGCGATGATGGCCGAAAATACGGCTCTCAGTTCCACCAGCTGCATGGAATGAAGGCCCGCTGCATTGAGGTATCTGACAAAAATGCCCATACTTCCCCAAAATACACCGGCCAAAATGATCAGCAGCGGCCATGCCCCGCTCTTACTTTTTTTTGCGCCGTTTTCCACCGGCTTTTCCTGAATTTCCATTTGTTTTACCCCGTTTCCCTACTTTTTTCTTACCTTCTGCTATCAATTTTAATTCTATTTCACGACGTTCGAGGTTTACATAATCAACTTGTACTTTCACAGGCTGGCCCAGCGCATAGATTTTGCCCGTGCCGCGCCCCACCAGTCGATATTTTTCAGCCTCACAGTCGTAAAAATCATCTTCCATGCTCTCCACACGCACCATGCCTTCCACAGTGTTCGGGAATTCCACAAACATGCCGAAATTGTTCACTCCGCTGACGATGCCGTCAAAAGTTTCGCCCACGAAGCCTTCCATATATTCGCATTTCTTGTATTTTTCCACTTCACGCTCGATTTCCAATGCCTTGCGCTCGGCCGTAGAGGAATAAACAGCCGCCCTTTCAGCCGCCTTTGCCAGCTTCGCGATACGCTTTTCATCCGGTACCTGTCGCAGATATTCCTTGATGATCCTGTGTATCATCAAATCCGGATAACGTCTGATCGGCGATGTGAAATGGCAATAATATTTCAGCGAAAGCCCAAAATGCCCCTCACAGTCGGTACCGTAAAAAGCTTTTTGCATCGAGCGCAGCATCACAGTCCCCACCACGTTTTCGTGAGGCGTTCCCGCCACGCGCTTCAATATCTTGGCCAGTTCCAGCGGATGGATCTTTTCGGGATTCCCTTTCATCGGAATGCCAAATCCCCTTAGGAATGTCCGAAGTTCCTGCATCTTGTCTGCCGCAGGCGTTTCGTGGATACGGTAAACAAAAGGCGCGCTCTGCCAATAAAAGTGCTCCGCTACAGTCTCGTTGGCAGCGAGCATGAATTCCTCTATCATGCGGTTGGCACAGCGTCTGGCAGCCGGCCTGATATCCGTCGGATGGCCGTTTTCGTCCAGAATTATCTCCGCTTCACCCACATTAAAGTCTATACTTCCGCGCTTTTCGCGCCTTGCGCCCAGAATTTCCGCCAGCCTGCCCATAGTCAATATATCGTCAAAAATATTCTCATATCTGTTTTTCAGACTTTCAAAGCGCTTATCATCCACCTGCTTTTCGCTGCCGGTCTTTTTCTCTCGTCTCTCCGCCGCTCCGTCCAGCATGTCCGAAACATCGTCGTAAACCATGCGCTCACATGAACGTATCACGGATTCGTAAATCTCGTGGTCTACTATGGTGCCGTCCGGTTCTATCTCCATATCCACGGAAAGAGTCAATCTGTCCTCTCCCGGGTTCAGGCTGCATATGCCATTGGAAAGTTCAAATGGCAGCATCGGGATTACCTGGTCCAAAAGGTAGACGCTGCAGCCTCTCTCCAGTGCCTCGCCGTCCAGGAGGCTTCCTTCTTTCACATATTCGGAAACATCCGCAATATGCACTCCCAAAAGGTAATTTCCGTTTTTGAGTATGTCTATGGACACTGCATCGTCAAAGTCTTTTGAGGATGCTCCGTCAATTGTAAAAATCCGCTTTTCGCGGAGGTCTCTTCTCGCATCAAGCCATTTATCATTTTTGCGTGCTTTCGCGCTGAAAACGCCGTTTTTTGACGCGAGAGAGGCTATCCCGATTGCTTCCTTATGTGCTTCTTCCGGATAATCGAATTTCTTTCCTTTGGCGCGGGCGATAGTCTTGATATCCGCGCCCTTTTCGCCCTTGCGGCCTATGATTTCGGTGACCCTGCCCTCGGCACTTCTGTTTTCATCCGGATAGGATGTGATCTCCACCGCTACGCGGTCTCCGGTCTTCGCGCCGCCGAAGTTTTCGGGGAGTATATAAATATCCTCGTCTACCCCTTTTCCTTCCGGCACGACAAAGCCGAACTTTGCGCGTGCATAGAAAGTCCCTGCCACTTCTTTGACAGCCCTTTCAAGGATGCGCATCACAACGCCTTCTTTGCGCGCGCGGCCGGGGCGATTCTGAATCTTCACTTCCACTATATCGCCGTTCATGGCAAATGCCGTGCAGTCTGCCGGAACGAATATGTCTTTTCCGATATTGTCTTTCGGATTCTTCAGATTTTCAAGTACTGAAAGCGGCGTCACGAATCCGAAGCCGTTTCTGTGCAGCATAAATTTGCCGCGCACTCTCTCGTCGCGGATCAGCCTGCCGTCCTTTTTTATTTTTACCAAACTCTTATATTTTTTCTCGCTCATAAATCATATCCTACTACAAGTCCCGCCCGCGTGCAAGCCCCATAACAGCAAACGCGAGGGGCGCTGAAGCTCCGTCAAAAAAACTGCCGCAAATTAAATTGCGGCAGTTTTATGCGATCTTTTATTTTTTCTTTCGTGCCCTCTTTTCGGCACGCTTTTTAGCTTTTTCGGCTGCTATTTTTTCCCTGTATTTCCGCGCATTTTCAGCCAGTTCTGCGCGGCGCTCTTCGTTCATATCGTCAATATACATATCCGGATTCATCTCGGCAGCCAGCTTTAATATGGCCTGAGAATCATCATAATTGAAAACAAAAGTACGGGTCACTACATCTTTTCCGAAATGGCACTGCACATTTGGCGCCGCTGCTTCGTAATCAGTGTGGAGGCTCGTGATTTCTTCCCACGTCCAAAGATTGTGATTGACAATACCAACCATTGTGGAACGGACATCCACGCCATTTTCATCCACTATGTACTGTTTCCAGAAAAACGCACACAGTATTATCAATATTCCTACGGGGAAATAATACCAATTTTCGGGATTGGTCAGTGCCGTAAAACAAATGTAAATACCTATGAACGCCACAGAGAATCTGACCCATCTCTTATGCTCCGGCATTATTCCATAAAATTTCATAAAAGTCCGTTTCCTTTCATTTTACATTTTTTAATGCAAAACACCTGATACCTTCTGAACAATTTAGAACTTCTTGTAAGTTCCGTCTTCTCTGAGCTGTTCAAGAGCCTTCATAGCCACTTCATGAGTATCCGCAGGCGCACCCGGTACCGAACTGCCCTTCTTGAGTTTTCCGAAGAGATTGGTGTATGAACCGTCTGCGAAGAGGATATTGCCTCCCCATGTGGCTGTAATCACAGCAAAGATCGGATTGATAATATTCATGAATGCGTATGGGCCGTAAACAAACGGTGACATTCCCAGTACGCCGGACTGGTAAGCGCCGCAGGAGTTCCACGGGCACATTGGTGACCAGAGTGTACCGCAGTCTTCCAGAGATCTGGAAAGCATGTTTCTGGCCAGACCCATTTCGTCAAACTTGTTCATGTACATCTGTCCCGGAATGATGATAGCCAGGTACTGGTCGCACATTGTCCAGTCGCATACAAACGAAGTAAGGATAACTGTGAGGCAGAGGTGCCAAGGCTTCTTTACCTTGTGAATAAGTCCGCCCATGAGGGATTCTACGGCACCGATCTTTTCGAGAGTTCCGCCGAAGGATACTGCCAAAACTACCAGGTTGATAGTCCAAAGCATGGAATCCATACCGCCTCTGTCGAAGAGCGTAATGGCCAGCTCGTTGGTTACATCATCGATGTAGTCGCCATAGCCGTAGTGCATCATATTTACTATATCATAAATTCCTGCCCCCTGGAAGATAACAGCAAGCACTACGCCCGCGGTAGTGGCCAGGAGTACGCCCGGAATAGCCGGAACTTTCAAAAGACATGCTGCGATAAGAACTACTACCGGAAGAAGCAGAATCAGCGACATGTGGTTGTAATGTGCCGCAATAGCATCGCAAAGTTCATTACCCACTGTAGGGTCGTAATTTCCTGCGGCAAACCTTACACCGATTACCAGATAGATTACAAGAGCGATGAGCATTGACGGGAATGTTGTTGAAACCATTGCGCGGACGTGGTCGAAAAGGCCGGTCTGCGCTGTAGCGGCAGCCAGGTTTGTGGTATCTGAAAGCGGTGAAAATTTATCTCCGCAGTATGCGCCGGAAATACACATTCCTGCTGTAAGAGCAGGGTTGATTCCCATTGCTGCGCCTACGGACATAAATGCGATACCTACGGTACCTGTAACTGTCCATGAAGAACCAAGTGAAATTCCGATGATTGCGCATATGATACATGCTGTCGGAAGGAAAAGTGCCGGTGTGATAACCTTAAGTCCATAGAATACTACTGCAGGAATGGTTCCGCAGAATTCCCATGAACCGATAAGCGTACCGATACAGAAAAGAATTAAGATTGCTTCCATGGTTCTTGAGAGCGCATTGGTAGCTCCATCAAGCATTTCCTGATACGAATAGCCGCAGCCCTTACCTACGAACATTGCAACGATGGTTGCAATCAGGCAAGGTATATGAGCATCAATTCCCCAACCAAGCTTGAAACTTGCGATCATTATGCCAAGCAGAACGAGGATAGGTATTAGAGCCTCGATTTTGTTCGGCAGGCGATGTTTTCGTGTTTCCATATTTGCCTCCTTTTTTGAAATAACAAGTAAATAAAAGACCGCTCTATTCAAGTATAGTTTTACCGCACTAAAGCGTCAATTTTTTCGCAACATGTTTACGTTTATTTTTATACATTCCCTTTTATTTATTCATGTATTTGAATAATTTTGTGCAAATTAGTATATTTCAAAGACAAATTAGGTACAAAAAAAGAGCCCTCACGAAGAGAGCTCTTTGAATTCGAAACCGTGTATCGATTACAGGAGTCCGCCTACTGCTACGAAGAGCGGTGCGAATACTACTGAAACGATTGTCATCAGCTTGATCAGGATGTTGATGGATGGACCGGATGTATCCTTGAACGGGTCACCTACGGTATCACCGATAACTGCAGCTGCGTGAGTATCGGAACCCTTGCCGCCGCCGAAACCGCCTTCAACATACTTCTTTGCATTGTCCCATGCGCCGCCTGCGTTGGCCATCATGATAGCCAGGAGTACGCCGGCTGCAAGAGCGCCTGCCAGCATGCCGCCAAGAGCAGCAGGTCCGAGCAGGAGTCCTACCAGGATAGGTGCAATGAGTGCCATGATTGCAGGTACTACCATTTCCTTCAGAGCTGCGCCTGTGGAGATGGATACGCACTTAGCATAGTCAGGCTTGGAAGTGCCGGCCATGATACCGGAGTCTTCTCTGAACTGACGTCTTACTTCTTCGATCATCTGATTTGCAGCCTTACCTACAGAATTCATTGTGAACGCTGAGAAGAGGAACGGCAGCATAGCACCGATGAAGAGACCGATAACTACCATTGGGTTCAGCAGGTCTACTGCTTCGAGCTCGGTTACTGCTGCGTAGGAAGCGAACAGTGCCAGAGCTGTCAGAGCAGCGGAACCGATAGCAAATCCCTTACCGATAGCTGCTGTTGTGTTACCAACGGAGTCAAGCTGGTCTGTGATATTTCTAACGCCTTCAGGCAGTTCGGACATTTCAGCAATACCGCCGGCATTGTCGGAAACAGGACCGTAAGCGTCAACTGCAACTGTCATACCTGTTGTTGCCAGCATACCTACTGCAGAAAGAGCAATACCGTACATTCCGGCAAAACGGAAAGAGATGAATACTCCTACGCATACGAACAGGATTGGCCAGAGTGTGGACATCATTCCAACGCCCAGACCGGAGATGATTGTAGTAGCAGCACCTGTCTTGGACTGTTCTGCAATCTTCTTTACGGAAGAATAATCAGCGGAAGTGTAAACTTCTGTGATCTTACCGATAGCAATACCAACTACCTGGCCTGCGATGATAGCCCATGCATAGTTCATGCTGCCCAGCATCTTGATAGAGAGCACGATGGATGCAATGATAACCAGGATACCTGCGATGTATGTTCCCATGTTCAGGGAGTTTGCAGGGTTTCCGCCTTCCTTACCTCTTACGCAGAGGATACCGATAACGGAAGAAATGATACCGATACCTGCGAGGAGCAGTGGGAACAGAGCTGCAGTAGCTTCGTCGAAGAGACCGTTGGAAGCTTTAGCTGCAACAGCTGCAAGAGTAACTGCGGAAATAATGGAACCTACATAAGATTCGAACAGGTCGGAACCCATACCTGCAACGTCACCTACGTTGTCGCCTACGTTGTCGGCGATAACTGCAGGGTTACGAGGATCGTCTTCAGGGATACCTGCTTCTACCTTACCTACCAGGTCGGCACCAACGTCAGCAGCCTTGGTATAGATACCACCGCCGACACGGCCGAACAGAGCCATGGAAGAAGCACCCAGGCCGAAGCCTGTTACACATTCAACTACTGTAACCAGGTCCAGGAGGCAGAATACTACGCCAAGACCCAGAAGTCCGAGACCGGAAACGCAAAGACCCATAACAGCACCGGATCTGAAGGCTACGGAAAGAGCCTT
The DNA here is from genome assembly GCA_946638265.1 of uncultured Bacillota bacterium. Classification (GTDB taxonomy): domain Bacteria; phylum Bacillota; class Clostridia; order Peptostreptococcales; family Anaerovoracaceae; genus UBA3871. Next base: position 6,177 of record CAMPBN010000010.1, on the reverse strand, counting down.
AACGATACCGTGGTCCTTAGCTGCGCTTGCAGTTCTTACATTACCTCTGGTAGCTACGTTCATACCAAAGAAACCTGCCAGAACTGAAAGGAGTGCACCGATAACATAGAGCACTGCAGTAGTCCAATTGATTGCAATACCAACGAGTACGAAGAGACATGCGATAACAACTACCATTGTCTTGTACTCTTTCTTCAGGAATGCGAAGGCACCCTCACGGATGTAACCGGAGATTTCCTTCATTCTGTCTGTACCTTCATCGCACTTCTTGATCCATGCGCTCAATGCATAAGCGACGATCAGACCAACCAATGCGCAGACAGGAACTAAAACCTTAAACATTTTGTTTGTCCTCCCCTTCCACTTTTTTAAAGCGTATACAAAGAGGCATCGTTTGATACCTCTTGCATGCTAAAGTGAAATTCTTTATAAATTTAATTTAATAAAAAACGAAAAATAGCGCTCTCGCGGTAACTACTCCAGTGTTACCAGCACGAGAGAAAGAATGATAAAGAGAGCGGCTGCTACTGCCGTAATCTTGGAAAGAATAGCTTCGTAGCCCTGGCTCTTCTTTTTTCCGAAAAGCTGTTCAGCACCACCACCGATAGAACCCGAAAGTCCTGCGCTGTTTCCCGACTGAAGCAGGATACTAGCGATAAGGATAAGGCTTGCGATAGCAAGAACAACCATAAGACCAGTCTTCATCTGTGCACCTCCTTACATCATAACTACTAGATTATATCATCGGTTTTTTGTTATTGCAAGCAAAAAAGAGTCGATGTAGGAAGTTTTGCACTCCAAATGCAATTTAAAAACAATTTTTATTTGTTCTTATTGTAGGAAAGGTCCATCATCAGGAGCGTGCTCTTCAGCATCGATGCGGCTTCCTTTTGGGAACAGCCTTTTTCCAGAGAGGCGATCACCTTGTTGATGGAGTTGCGGCTGTCGTTGTTGATTTTGGTAGTGAGGCGCAATCTGTCGCTGATCTGCTGCATTATCTGCACCACGCGCGAAGGATTCTCCCTGAAATAAATGCCGAACGTATCCCAGGTGATGACTGACACGGAAGTGCCCGCATCCATTGCAACAGCCGTTGCCGATCGCGGCAGGCCTTCCACCATGCCCATCTCGCCGAACACTCTGCCGGGGCTCAGCTCCGCAATCTTTTTTTCGTTTTCCTGTCCCAGATTGATGTAGATGCCGACAGTGCCTCTTTTTACTTCATACATGCAGTTGCTGGGCTCTCCCGCAGAAAAAATGATGTCATCCTTTGCATACCTTTTCAGATTGCTTCCCATCGTCTGTTCATTCATAATATTCTCCGTTTCTCAGATTGCATCATGGCTTTGCTTTTTTGCGAAAAGCCCCGGGCATTTGCCCGAGGCCTTCCGCATACAATGCAAATAAACTAACGTTATTTTCTAATGTTGTAGAATGCGCTGCGACCTGCATACTTTGCAGATGTTCCGAGCATCTCTTCGATGCGGAGCAGCTGGTTGTACTTGGCGATACGGTCGGTTCTGGAAAGTGAACCTGTCTTGATCTGGCCTGCATTTGTAGCTACTACCACGTCTGCAATTGTGGAATCCTCGGTTTCGCCGGAGCGGTGGGATACAACTGCAGTGTAGCCTGCCTTCTTGGCCATTTCGATAGCGTCAAGTGTTTCTGTCAGGGTACCGATCTGGTTCAGCTTGATCAGGATGGAGTTTGCAACACCCTTTTCGATGCCCTGGGAAAGTCTTTCTGTGTTGGTTACGAACAGGTCGTCTCCTACCAGCTGTACTTTGCCGCCCAGTCTTTCGGTGAGCTTCTTCCAGCCTTCCCAGTCGTCTTCAGCAAGACCGTCTTCGATGGAGATAACAGGATATTTGCTTGTCAGCATCTCGAAGTAATCGATCATCTCATCTGCAGTGCGGACAACGCCTTCGCCTGCCATGTTGTATTTGCCTGTCTTTTCATCGTAGAATTCGGAAGCTGCCACATCCAGTGCCAGACATACATCTTCACCCGGCTTGTAGCCTGCTTTTTCGATAGCTTCGATGATGACCTGAATAGCTTCTTCGTTGGTGGAAAGGTTTGGTGCAAAACCGCCTTCATCACCAACGCCTGTGTTCATGCCCTTGCCCTTCAGCACGGACTTGAGGTTGTGGAAAATTTCAGCACCCATGCGGAGAGCTTCCTTGAAAGTAGGAGCGCCTACAGGCATGATCATGAATTCCTGAATGTCCACTGTGTTGTCGGCGTGGGAACCGCCGTTTAAGATGTTCATCATCGGAGTAGGCAGAGTCTTGCCGTTTACGCCGCCGATGTACTGGAAGAGAGGCAGACCCAGGGAATCTGCTGCAGCACGGGCTACAGCCAGGGATACGCCCAGAATGGCGTTTGCGCCAAGCTTACCTTTGTTAGGAGTGCCGTCCAGCTCGATGAGCATTTCGTCCAGACCCACCTGGTCGAATGCGTCCCAGCCGATAACCTCTTCTGCGATAATGTCGTTTACATTGTCTACAGCCTTCTGAGTACCTTTGCCCAGATATCTGGATTTGTCACCGTCGCGAAGTTCTACCGCCTCGTGCACGCCTGTGGAAGCGCCGGACGGAACCATTGCTCTGCCTTCGCTGCCGTCTTCAAGAAGTACTTCTACTTCAACTGTAGGATTTCCGCGGGAATCAAGAACTTCTCTTGCCCATACGTCTGAAATATATGACATTTTTGTCCTCCTGAAATTTAATGATATTTTATATTTTCCGTCGCGATATTCCGCAACGCTTTAGAAATTCACGATTTCTATAAAGTCTGCCGCTTTCAGGCTGGCGCCGCCTACCAGCGCACCGTCGATTTCCGGCATGTTCAATATTTCGCCTGCATTGGCCGGTTTTACGCTGCCGCCGTACTGGATGGTAACATCGCAGCTCACATCCGTATCATAGATTTCTTCCACGATGTCGCGGATGGCGCCGCACATATCGTCCGCCTGCTCTGCTGTGGCCGTCTTACCGGTGCCGATGGCCCAGATAGGCTCATAAGCGATCACCAGTTTGCGCGCCTCTTCGGCCTTGATATCCTTGAGGTCTGCGAAGAGCTGGTCGCGTACCACATCATACTCTTTGCCGGCTTCTCTCTGCTCCAGGCTCTCGCCGACGCAAAGAATCGGCACGATGCCGTTTGCAAATGCCTGCTTCAGCTTCAGATTCACTGTTTCGTCGGTTTCGGCGAAATATTGTCTTCTCTCGGAATGGCCGATAATGCAATAATCAACGCCGATTTCTTTGAGCATGGCCGCCGAAATTTCACCGGTATAGGCTCCTTCGTCAGCAAAATGCATATTCTGAGCGCCCAGGCCGATGCCTGTACCTTCGAAAGCTTTTTTCAATACAGCCAGCTGGGTAAACGGAGCGCATATAGCCACGCGGACATCGTCCTTTTCGTAGATGGCTTTGAACTCTTCCGCAAACTTTTCAGCCTCTTTGCAGGTTTTGAACATTTTCCAATTGCCTGCGATAAATGGCATTCTCATAAATCTTTCCTCCTATTTGTCAGCAATGGCTGCGATGCCCGGAAGCACTTTGCCTTCGAGGAACTCCAGGGATGCGCCGCCGCCTGTGGAGATGTGAGTCATCTTGTCGCCCAGTCCGAACTGTTCCACTGCAGCTGCAGAGTCGCCGCCGCCGATGATGGTCACTGCATCGGATGCAGCCAGAGCCTCAGCGATAGCCTTGGTGCCTGCTGCGAAGTTTTCCATTTCGAAAACTCCCATAGGTCCGTTCCAAACGATGGTCTTGGCCTCGGCAATAGCTTTTTTGTACATTGCCACAGTCTCAGGTCCGATATCCATACCCATCATGTCTGTCGGGAGCTTGTCAGCATCGAAAGTAGCTTTCTTTGCGTCGTTCTTAAATTCGGATGCGCATACGCAGTCCACAGGAAGCAGGAATTTTACGCCTGCTTTTTCAGCTTCATCCAGCAATTCTTTGGCCAGGCTGATGCTCTCTTCGTCCAGAATGGATGTACCGATTTCCAGACCCTGAGCCTTGAAGAATGTGAATACCATGCCGCCGCCGACGATGAGAGTATCCACTTTTTTGAGAAGATTTCTGATGATAGGAATCTTGTCGCCCACCTTGGCACCACCCATGATGGCTACCAGCGGTCTTTCAGGATTTTCCACTGCTGCTCCGAGGAATTTTACTTCCTTTTCAATCAGGAAACCGGATACGCAAGGCAGGAAGTCTGCCAGGCCTGCAGTGGTGCAGTGAGCTCTGTGAGCTGTTCCGAATGCGTCATTGACAAAGATTTCGCCGAGTGCAGCCAGCTCCTTGGTGAAGCTTTCGATGTTCTTGGTTTCTTCTTTGCGGAAACGCACATTTTCAAGAAGCATCATCTCGCCGTCCTTCAGCGCATCGGCTGCAGCCTTTACGCTGTCGTCCACTACGGTCGGAGAGGATACGAATTTTACTTCCTTGCCCATCAGCTGCTGCAATCTTTCGGCAACAGGCTTCAGGGTATATTTCATGTTGGCTTCGCCTTCAGGTCTTCCCATGTGTGACATGAGAATGATGCGTGCGCCTGCTTCTGCCAGGTATTTGATGGTCGGCAGAGCTGCCACGATACGAGTGTCATCGGAAATGGCGCCGTCCTTCATAGGAACGTTGAAGTCGCATCTTACCAGAACACGCTTTCCTTTTACATCAATATCTTTTACTGTTTTTTTCATTTCAAAGCCTTTCCAATTCCTTATTTGTGGTCAACTTCGCCCATGTACTGGAGCATGTTCAGCAGGTTGGAAGTGTAACCGTATTCGTTGTCATAGTAGCCTACAATCTTGAAGAAGTGGTCGTTCAGCTCGATACCCTGCTTTGCATCGAAGATGGATGTTACAGGATAGCCCCTGAAGTCGCCGGATACTACTTCTTCATCGCAATATTCAAGAACGCCCTTCAGCTCGCCTGCTGCAGCTTCCTTCATCTTTGCGCAGATTTCCTCATAAGAAGTCGGCTTTTCGGTAACGATGTTTACGTCTACCAGAGAAACGTCAACAGCCGGAATACGATAGGAAATACCGGTCAGCTTGCCCTTGAGGGAAGGAATAACCAGACCTACAGCCTTGGCTGCGCCTGTGGAAGTAGGGATTATGTTGTTGAAGATGGATCTTCCTACTCTCCAGTCCTTCATGGAACGTGCGTCTACAACCTTCTGCTTGGAAGTTACGGAATGGATGGTAGCCATAAGACCTTCCTTGATTCCGAAATTGTCTTCGATGACCTTCATCATCGGAGCCATGCAGTTTGTGGTGCAGGAAGCGCCGGAAACGATAGTCATGTCCTTATTGTATTCTTTGTGGTTTACGCCGTAAACAAAGGTTGGAGTATCCTTGTCCTTTGCAGGAGCGGAGATAATAACCTTCTTAGCGCCGCCCTTCAGATGTGCCTGTGCCTTTTCGGTAGTCAGATAAGCGCCTGTGCCTTCGATAATGTACTCTGCGCCCACCTCGCTCCATGGAATGAGGGAAGCATCCTCTTCACCGAATACACGAATCTTCTTGCCGTTAATTACCAGACCCTGCTCGTAGCTTTCCACTGTTGCAGGAAATCTGCCGAAAGTCGAATCGTACTTCAGCATGTATGCCATGTAGTCGTAGTCGTTGTTTCTCATGTTGATACCTACGATGTCGATGTCCGGTCTGTTCAGAGACTCGCGAATTGCTGTGGTAGAGATTCTGCCAAATCCATTAATACCCACCTTAATAGCCATAATGTTCCTCCTAAAAAAATATTATGATTTAAAAAATTTAATTTATATTCATGGGGCTTTTCTTGCGTCGCACCCACTTTTAACTTTATCATATCAACCGCATTAATACCGCTTGCAATCGCATAAAACTCTAGTAACGCTTGCGTTTGGACGAAGAAGGGATCTGCATCTCGTCCCTGTATTTGGCGATGGTTCTGCGTGAAATGTCTATGCCTGATTTTCCGAGCATCTCGGCTATGGTCTGGTCTGACAAAGGCGAGGCCGGATTTTCGCCGGCGATAATGTCCTTTATCTTCTTTCTTACAGCCAGGGAAGCCACGGATTCGCTGCTGCCCTCTCCGGATGAAGAAATGGCCGAGTTGAAGAAATATTTGAGTTCGTATACGCCGGAGCCTGCCTGCAGATATTTGCCGTTAACCGCGCGGCTGA
>CAMPBN010000009.1 GCA_946638265.1 uncultured Bacillota bacterium | reverse complement strand
GGCTGTTGTTGCGCCTGCTGCTACAGTGGTTTTAATCGCAGCTTCAAGTCCCGCAGGCAAATTACTAAGCCAGTGAACACGTGGCATAGTAGTCCCGCTAGGAAGATTTTGGAAGGTTGCATTTGTCAGGGTAATAGTAACATCCTGCGGCGTCATAGCAAGTCCCACTTGGCCGGAGATAGTTACATCTCCCACTGTTGCGGATGCTACCGGTGCGACAGCTGCAGCCTTTACTGTAATAGTTTCGCTAACGGCACTGGTCAGACCGCCTGATGTGAAAGTCAAAGTAACTGTCTGATCTGTGGTCTGTGTTGTTGTAATCGAAAGGTTTGTAAAAGTAGCAACGCCGGCTGTTGCATTGACCGATGTTGTTCCACCAAGTGTGCAATTTGCTGCGTTTGTTCCGGTCAAAGTTGCGGTAACTGTTGCCGTTGACCCGGTTACTGTTGCACTTTCACTATCCTGAACTGTAATGACAGGCTGAGTCGAAAGTGTGTCGCCGCCTGCTGTAGTTCCAAGAACCGGAGCTGTTGTGATGGCCAGCTTTGTAGCTACCGGTGTCGGGGCTGCGGCCTCAGTGACTGTAATAGTGATAGTTACATCATCTGCAGCTGTCCTTCCGTTGCCGGCTGCAGAGCTAATCGTGCAGATGTATGTTCCGTTTGCCGCGATGGTTGCTGTGTTTGTTGTTCCGGTCGCTCCGCCTGTTCCTGACCATACGAATGTCGGTTCAGCACCTGTAGATGTAGCAGCTACGCTGATAACATCATTGGTGTCTCCATATGCTCTCTCATAGTTCAGCGTATAACCAGCTGCTGCACTTCCCGAAAGAGTCTTAGCAGCGCCGTCTATTGTCACCTGATCACTTGTTACAGTGATGACAGCTTTCGTCGGTGCTGCCGCAGAAACTGTCGCCGTAACCGTGACATCCTTTGTGGCTGTGCCACCGTATGTATTACCATCACCCGTAGCAGTAATCGTAAAGGTTCCGGTATATGTGCCGGCTGTAGCGCCGGTTGTCAGAGTAACTACGCTTCCTGCGATTGTGAATGCATCGCTCGTATCCGCTGTCTCAGCATAGCCGAAGCTGATTCCCGAAACCGCCGTAGCCGCAAGGTTAACAGTGTTTCCGGTGGTGTAGCCTTCGGTTACATCAATGCTCTTGCTCGCCGCTGTGCTGATATTAGATGCGGAAACCGTTGGAATGAACTCAACAGTAATTACAGTATTTGCGTTAATTTCTCCTGTCGTGTATGTGAATGTCCCTGCCGGGGCCTCTGTGCCTGTAAGTACAGTGGTGCCCTGTTTAACGCTCTTGATGGCGTATGCAGAATTCACATTGGTGATTGTAACTGTTGCCGTAGCTCCAGGCGCAACATTGTTAGCACTCAGAGTAACTGTTGCCTGTGAATAAGTCCCTGCGAGAGCTACTGTATAAGGTACTACGTCCGTAGCTGCGCTCTCTACCGGAGTGCCGCCATTTTGTGAAGCCTTAACTTTAATAGTCTTACCTGCATCTGTATCCTTGATTACATAAGCTTGGCTTGTCTCGCCGCTAATTACAGTGTAATCTGTGCCATTTGAACTGATAAACCACTGATATGTGATTGTACCGGTTACATTCGTTACATGATCGGCCGTAAGTCTCTGACCCTGTTCTATGGTTCCGGAGATGTTAACAGCCGAAAGAGGAACTGCGCTTGCAACAACATTTACATTAACGTAAAGCGTTGCAGCCTTAACCGTCTCGGTTGCAGCCTGTGAGATTATCACGCCAACCGGTTCGCTTGTTGCTGCCTTACCTGTCACAAGTCCGCTTTCGCTAACGGATACCCAAGTGGCATAATTTGGATCACTAGTAGGAACGGTATATGTAATCGTACCACCATTTCCACCTGTTACATTAATCTGAGATGTATGTGCCGAATCCTCCGTTGCGGAAACAAGATAAAGTGTCCTTTGAGAAGTAAGTGTAAGGTCGTTTTCTGCCTTGTCTACAGCATAGCTTGTTTTCGCAGAAGATGTGGAAGAATTCTCCCCTGTGGCTGTCACTTTGAGATACTTGCCAATATCGGCCTGCACTACCTTGTATGTAGCCGATGTAGCACCGGTAATAGGAGTATAGTCTCCATCCGCTGTATCGCTTCTGCTCCACTGATATTTTACGTTTGTAGCATCAGCAGGAGCAATCACAGCCGTAATTGTATCATCAAAAGCAGGTGTTGCGTCACTGAGTGAAACACCGGTAAGTTCAACAGGTGTTACAGTACCGCCGTGATTGTGAGACTTACCAGAGCTGCCGCCTGTTGTCGGCTCGGTAGTCTGCTCGGTTGTTCCCGGAGTAGTGGTGCCGGCTGCAGTGTTGTCCGTAACCTTGCCCTCTACCTTACCTGTATTGTCTACAGCGCCTGCTGCAGTTACGTCGCCACTTACAGATCCTGTATTCTTAACATCAGAGCCTGCGCCTGCAGTCTCGATGGAGCCTGCGCTGCCTTTGTTGGTAACGTCTGCATTCGCACCGATTGTCGCGATAGCGCCTGTTACTGTACCGTTGTTCACGATAGCGGCATTGTCTGCCGCACTCTCGATAGTGCCTGCCGTAGCATTTGCGCCTACTGTAAGGTCAGACCCCTCAGCGCTTTCTGTAATCACTACGGCATCGACCTTTGTGTCTCCTGCCATAGCTACTTCTGCGCCGCCCACTACGGAAAGCTGATCGGCCTTAACACCGTCCAGTGTAACACCCTTGGTTCCCTCTGTGTTCCCGACTACTACAAGGCCTGCTTCACCCTTTACGGTAACATCATCAGCCACTACCAGCACTACGCCTTTGCCTTCAGCATTTACTGTCTGGCCCGGCTTGTTTGCATATGTGGTGATGGTCTGGGAGAAAAGTGCCATTACCGATGCGCGATTGATGTTGGCAAGGGCATTAACGCCTGTGCCGTCGCCCTTAACAAAGCCTTTGTCTGTCAGGGCATTAATCATTCCCGTTGAGTATGCGCTGCCGTCAGCAGGTGCCCCGCCGGTGGTGGCCTGTTCCCTGATACCCAGACCGCGACCCAGCATCAGGAAGAAATCTTCTCTCTTTATAAATCCGTTCGGATTGATCAATCCGCCGCCTACGCCCTGCATAATCCTTGCATTTTCAACCTTGGCCACAGGGGCTACCAGCCATGATCCTGCAGGAATGTCAGGATGTGGAATAACGGTAGCCGGCATCGGCAGATTGAAAAGCTCTGCAAATGCGCTGGCAGCCTGGCCGCGAGTCATGAGGTCGTCAGGGCCGAAACTTCCGTCCGGATTTCCTTTGATTACGTCATAACCTGACCATTCATCGATGTAGCTCTGGCCCCAATGGTTCTGGGTGTCTGTGAAGGTAGCTGCGGATGCCGCAAGAGGCATATAACAGAATACCATTGCCAGGCACAGCAGAATTGCCAAAGCTTTTCTGGGATAACTGTGCTTCATGATTTACTCCTTTCTAGCTTGCATTAAAATTTTCAATTTCGGTGCAGAACTACACCGCTCTTCTATTGTACCAAAGTAAAGCGGCATAAAACTCCCTTAAAGCAAAATTGCACAGAAAATTTTTCAATTTTTTTACTACCCCCCCCATTTTTTGCCATAGGGCTGTTTTTCTACGCAAGCTTGTCATAAATCTAAACAAATATGTACAAACGTCTGTGTGTTGGAATCATTCTGCGGGCCGGTACCCATTCCACCACGCAAAAACACAGGACCCGGCCAGGTCCTGTGTTTGATACTTTTATTGGCAAATCAGCCGCAAAGTCCCACTATTGCACGTGCATATATCTTGGCAGTGGTGAAGATGTCTTCGATGTCCACAACTTCATTGGCCTGGTGCATGTTGTCGGAATGGCCCGGCAGCACGGCACCGTAGGCCACCATATTCTTGAAAAGCTTCGAATATGTGCCGCCGCCGATAACTCTCGGCTTGCTCTCGGCATCACCCGTGATTTCCCGATAAGCTTCCATCATGGTCTGCACCATCGGGCTGTCGGGATCCTGATAGATAGGAGCCTTGTATTTTTCTTTGACCAGCCCCAGATTGAATTTCTCGAGGACCGGCTTCATGCCGTCATATACGTCAAAGGATTCGAAAGTCACGGGAATGCGCACATTTACGGCGATTTCGCCTGCGCCCGGGTCCATACCTGCCAGCCCCACGTTGAAGGAAAGCGCGCCGGACTGTGCGTCCGAAAGGCCGCAGCCCATCTTCTCCCCTGTTGTTTCAAAACCTATATATTCATTATAAAATGCGATAAAATCGTTCACATCGTCGGATGCGAAGGCCAGCTGCCCCAAAAAATCGAACAGGATGGAGATGGCGTTCAGCCCTTTTTCAGGCTCTGCTCCATGGGCTGACACTCCCGTAGCCGAAATCTCCAGGCTTTTGCCGGCACCTTTTACGTTCAGTTTCCTGCCGGTCGCCTCGCGGTAGGCGGCAGCCTTCTCTTTGATCTCGTCGTAGGCGTCCTTTTTGTCACTGCGCACCACAGCTCTGGCGTAGTCCGCCACCATGTTGTGCGCGCTGCCGCCCTTCATGCTGCGCAGCTCCAGGCCGCCTGCGGCGGCCTTCCCGAATTTGCGCGCTATACGAAAATCCGCGATGCCCTTTTCCCCGTTGATGAGCGGGAAATCCGCATCCGGCGTGAAACCGAAGTCGGGCATTTCTTCGTGCTCAAGATATTTTTTCATGCCCTCCCAGGCATTTTCCTCGTCCAGTCCCAATATGAGCCTGATGGTCTTGCGCGGCTCGAATCCGGACTCTTTGAGAGCTTTCATGGCATAGTAGACCGAAATCAGCGGCCCTTTGTCGTCCAGCACTCCGCGGCCGTACATCCTGCCGTCCTCTATTCTCGCCGCAAAAGGGGCATCGCTCTTCCAGCCGCTGCCTGCCGGCACTACGTCCACGTGAGCTGCGATCGCCATAATTTCAGGCGTTACAGGTTCCGGCAGCGGCTCCACCGCCTGCCACTCGATGTGCCCGCCGTAATTTTCCACGTTCTTCGTGATGAAGCCGTCGGCCTCGGCCTTTTTCAGCATGTACACAAAAGCTTCGTGCACGCCACGCCCGAAAGGCAGCCTGCCCGCTTCCGCATCCGTCACGGCCTCGGCCTGAACGCTGGGAATAGCCACCAGTTCCTGCAGGCTCACCAGCATCTCGTCTCTGTATTTATCAATTAAATCCAAGTATTCCACGTGAAGTCTCCTTTGCGTCCAGGGCCCTTGACATGTGGCCCGAAGCCTTTAACGTCTCGTTGTTTTCAACATTTTCATCCAGCGGGATGATGCAATAATGGTTTTTCCCACCGCTCGAATATCTGTCCACCCATGTCGGAACGGCACTGCGCGTAACGGAAAGTATCTCCCCCGTATCCGGCCGGATCAATATCTTCACCTGCGCCAGCACGCCTTCCTCGGTGTATTTGTTGTTAAGCGTCTCCGCTCTCTGGTTGCTCACCAGATTGCCCAGGCTGTAAAACACAGGAATTTCTCTCTGCTGATTTTCCCAGTGCACACCCTCCGGAGTATTGTCCGGATCGCAATCAGGCACGACATTGCCATCCTCGTCCAACGCCACCCAATGATCGCGCGTGAGCATGGTCGTATTCTGCAAAACATGCGGGTGTGATCCGAAGATGATGTCCACATTCATATTCTGCGCTGTCTGCTCAGCCATATATTGCTGCCATTTATTGGCCGACAGCTGATATTCCTCGCCCCAGTGGTAGAAAACAGCCACAATGTCTGCGCCTGCAGCCCTGGCCTCTTCCACCACGCCGCTGATCTTCTGCAATTCGCTGTCGATAAATGCGTAGTTAAACGAATTGATATGCCATGCAGACTCTGAATCCAGCACGGAGCCGTTGATGGACACTCTCGCATCGTTTGTCGTATTCTGGTAGGTATAACCTACCACCCCCACTTTTATGCCTTTGGCAGTCTCATAGATGGCATAACGCGGTTCATCCTGGGTCTCCACGCTGCCTGTAGTGGCAAATCCCTTGTCTTTCAGCACCTGCCTTGTCCTCAGCACTCCCGAAAGCCGCCTGTCCATCATATGGTTGTTGGCAGTGCTGACGATATCAAAACCTGTATCTTTCAACGCATCTGCCAGCGTGTCCGGCGTGGAGAATGCCGGATATCCCGTATAAGGCTCTCCCGCAAAAGTGGTCTCCAGATTGCAGATAGCCACATCCGCCGCCTCCACATAAGGCTTGATGTAAATGTAGTTGTCCGAAAAATCATAGGTGCCGTCCGCTTGGAGCTGCGCCTTCAGCTGAGTGGAGTGCGCCATCACATCGCCTGCGCAGAGAATGGAAATCTCCACCGGTTCTGCCGGTTCCGGTTCAGGCTCCGGCGTAAATATCCCGCCGCCATCATCACCACGCGAAAATAGTGGGAGCACCAATTTTGCTCCCACTAATACACATGCTGCAATCAAAACAATTGCTATAATTCTGCTTTTGTTTTTTCTTTTAGCTGTTCTCATTTTCTCCCTAGTCTACAGGTTCTACGTAAGCGACATCGTCAGGATACTGTTCCTTCAGGATCTTCTCCACTACGCCTTTGAGCGTCATGCGAGCACCCGGGCAGCCTGCGCAATGTCCCTGCAGTCTTACCTTTACTACTTTTTCGTCTGTATAGTCGACAAACTCAATGTCTCCTCCGTCTCTCTGCAGAAACGGTCTGATGGTTGCCAATGCTTCCTCAATCTTCTCTTTCATTTTATACATTCTCCTTCTGTAGTTCAATATATTTTCCATTGGATTATACCCGCTTTTTGAAATATTACTCAAAAATCGGCTCCATTGTGTACAACTTTACAAATTCTCCTTTGGAAACGCCTTCGATAACTACAGATTTCATAGGGTCGCCGTTGATATCAAAGGTGATGTTTCCGGATGCTCCCGGGAATACCGTTTCCAGCGCGATACTTTTTGCCAGCAATGCGCCGTCCAGCGCCGTTCCTATACGGTTGAGCGAGTCGATGGCTATGATGTATGCATCAAACCCAAGCGCAACAGCCGGGTCCGGTTCGGAGTCTTCTCCGTACTTTGCATGATATGCCTTGAGGAAAGTCTTGGACATGTCATTGATGCTGGTGTCTGCCGCATAAACCACTGAAATGGCCGCAAGTTCCGCCGCATCGCCCAGCTTCAGCAGGAAATCTTCGTTGCTCCATACATCGGTACCCAGGAATTTTACATCCGTCATGCCCAAATCCTTGGCCTGAGTAAGGATCATCTGTGCATCCTCCACGCTTGCAGGCAGGAAGACCACCTTCTCACCTGCCGACCTGATCTTCTTCAGGTAGGAAGTGAAATCCTTTTCCTTGCCGCCGTATTCGAGAAGTGTGCTGATGGCATTGGTGTCGCCTGTCATCTGCACCATCTTGTCTTCAAAGGTCTGGCTCAGCGCAATGGCCGTGTCGCTGCCTTCCTCGCGCAAAATGGCCGCTGTGGACACGCCCAGCGACTCTACGGCAAACTTCGCAAGTGCTATGCCCTGGTAAGTCTCCACGTAGCATACTCTGAAATAGTACGGGTTGTTGCTGGTCACCAGAGGGTTGGTGTTGGTGATGGCAATAGCCGGAATCTTCGCCTTTTCCAGTGGCTCCACAGCCACCAGGGAATTGATGTCGCCGTAGCTTCCCAAAACCACCGCAGGCCTCTTGGCAATCAGATCGTTGATGGCCACTTCTGCAATAGTGATGTCAGACTGATTGTCGGCATAGATCAGCTCCACCTGTTTTTTCATGGCAGTCGGAAAGAGTTCGTTTGCCAGCTGGATGCCCATAATCTCCAGCTCGCCTTTTTCTTTGTCAGGTCCCGACATCGGCTCAAACACGCCGATACGTACGGTACCCTCCGGTTCCGGTTCTTCGCCGGAAAAAGAATCGACGAAGGCATCCAAAGTAGCGCAAGCAGTAAATGATATCGTAGCGAGCGCTACAACAAGTGTGATTGCTAAACCTTTTAAATACCTTCGTCTCATAATTTTTATTCTCCCAAATAAGCCTTTTTCACTCTCTCATCATTGAGGAGCTCGCGGCCTGTGCCCGACATGGTCACAACGCCGGTCTCCATTACGTAAGCGAAATCGGAAATCTCCAGGGCTGCTTTTGCGTTCTGCTCGATCAGCAACACGTTCACACCGGATTCTCTAATCTGCTTGATGATGGAAAAGATATCTTTGATTACCAGCGGAGCCAGGCCCAGGGAAGGTTCATCCAGCATCAGGAGCTTTGGCTTGGCCATAAGCGCACGGCCTACAGCCAGCATCTGCTGCTCTCCTCCGGAAAGAGTACCGGCCAGCTGCCATTCTCTTTCTTTCATTCGAGGAAAGAGCTCATACACCCATTCGGTGTCTCTCTTGATGCCTTCCTTGTCCTTTCTGAGGTACGAACCCATTACCAGATTTTCCGCAACCGTCAGATCCGGGAAAACTCTGCGTCCTTCCGGACAAAGCACAATGCCTTCCTTTACCACATCTCTTGTGGCCATCTTGGTGATGTCCACATCGTTGAAGATGATGGAGCCTTCGGTCTTGGCCACCTGGCTCATAATGGCCTTGAGCGTGGTGCTCTTGCCGGCGCCGTTAGCTCCTATCAGGGAGATGATGGCACCGTCGGCCACGTCCATGGTGATACCTCTCAGGGCGTGAATTCCGCCATAATAAACGTGTAAATTTTCTATTTTCAGCATTAGTCATCCACCCCCAGATAAGCTTCGATTACCTTAGGATTGCTCTGAATCTCGAACGGAGTGCCCTCTGCGATGAGTGCACCGTAGTCCAGCACGTAAATTCTTTCGCAAACACCCATTACCACCTGCATGTGGTGCTCGATCATCAGGATGGAAAGATCGAAGTCGTCCCTGATACGGGCGACAAACTTCATAAGATCGTCGGATTCCTGAGGATTCATGCCGGCAGCAGGCTCATCCAGCAGGAGCAGCTTCGGATTGGTAGCCAAAGCTCTCGCAATTTCCAGATGTCTCTGCTTTCCATAAGGAAGAGAAGTGGCCACATCGTCTTTATGCTCTGCCAGATCCAGGATGCGGAGAAGCTCCATGGTTTCTTCCTTCATGCGGTTTTCTTCTGCCCTGTTGAGGCGGAAAGTATCGGCAAAAATGCCGGCTTTCATGTTGGTGTGCTTTGCGATAAGTACATTGTCGAATACGGAAAGCGACTTGAAAAGTCTGATATTCTGGAATGTACGAGCAACGCCCAGCTTGGTGATCTTGTCAGGTGTCAGCACTTTGACGTCTTTGTATTTGCCGTCGTTCTGGCCCCTGTACATTTCTTTCATCTTACCTTGCGGATGATTTTCAACTACGCGCTCTCCGTTGAACTCCACAGCACCGTTGGTCGGTGTGTAAACGCCCGTGATAACGTTGAAGGCAGTGGTCTTGCCGGCACCGTTCGGTCCTATAAGCCCAATGATTTCGCCCTTGTTTACTTCAAGATTGAGATTGTCAACAGCCACAACGCCGCCGAACTGCATAGTTGCATCGCATACGCGGAGTACGTTTTGATTACTCATTGACGCCACCTCCTGCATTTGCCTTTTCTATATTAGCACCCTTTTTGCGGGTTTTCAAACTTTTTATTCTGTTATAGATACCGTCCCAGCTGAATTCTTTCTGTCCCATAATGCCCTGGCGCCAGAAAAGTACCACAACCATCAGGACGATGGAGAATACTACCATACGGAAACCGGTGCGCAGGAAAGGCACGTGGAATGAACCTATGTAAGTCTCAACGTCCAGCACTCTGAGCCACCACTCCTTGGCGGCGATAACCAGAAATGCAGCAATGATGGAACCTGTCATGGAACCCATTCCGCCGATTACCACAATCAGGAGGATGTTATAGGTAAGCATCAGCGGGAATGTAGTAGACTGCACGGCTCCCAGATACATAGCCAAAAGCGCTCCTGCGATGCCTGCAAAGAATGAGCTGATCACAAAGGACAAAGTCTTGTGCTTGGCCAGATTAATACCCATGGCTTCCGCTGCAATCTCGTCCTCGCGGATAGCCTTGAATGCGCGTCCGAAGGAACAGTCGATGAGCAGGAACATTACCACCAGGCAGACCGTTACTACGATGAACGGCACGAAATATGCCGGAATAAATCCCAGATCCGTGAATCCCGGAATATTCTTAAGTCCCAGCGAGCCGTTTGTCACACGCGCAAGCGGTGAGCTGGCTACGCAAATACGCACGATTTCAGCAAAGCCGAGCGTAGCGATTGCAAAATAGTCGGATTTGAGACGGAGCACGGCAGCACCGATAAGCGCTGCAAACGCTGCCGCCATCAGGCCGGCAATGATGAGACCCAGCCATGAAGGCAGAGCCAGATTTTTCAGGCCGTCTGCCACACCGTAGAGGTAGTAGACATTAGCCTTTTTGTTGACCGGGATGGTCAGTACCGCAAAGGTATATGCTCCCACAGCCATAAATCCGGCCTGGCCCAGAGAGAAAAGTCCCGTGAAACCGTTGAGCAGGTTCATGGAGCATGCAGCCAGAGCGTAGATGGCGCCCAGCTGCAAAACGGAGCGGAGCATTGATGTGGTTCCGGTGGCCGTATAGCTGAGGATCAGCAGTACCAGCAGTGCTGCAGCGGCGCAAACGGAACAGATTCTTTTTGTTTTCTTTTCCATAATCACACCTTCTCAGAAATCTTTTCACCGAACAGGCCCGTAGGCTTGAACATCAAAACTATAACAAGTAAAACGAATGTAAACACATCCGAGAATTCCGAAAGTCCGACAGCTTTCATGAATGTTTCGCAAACGCCTACCACCAGGCCTCCAACTACTGCACCCGGGATAGAACCTATTCCGCCGAATACTGCAGCGATGAAACACTTCAAGCCCGGAAGGGAACCTGCCAGCGGGAATACCGAAGGTCTCGGGGTAAAATAGAGCATGGAGCCCACTGCAGCCAGGCCGCAGCCGATCACAAAAGTCAGGGAAATGATATTATTGATCTGAATTCCCATCAGCTGTGCAGTGTCAAAATCCTTTGAAACCGCACGCATAGCCATGCCCACCTTGGTATACTTCACCAGTGCAAGGAGTGCTACAACGCAGATTATACAAACAATAGGGGTAAGCACCGTTACCAGGGAAGTGGATACTTCGCCAAAATGTAACGTTTTATTAAGCATAGGAATGGACGGATACTGCTTTGGCAGAGCCGAGAAGAGGTAAGTGGCCAGATTCTGCAAAAGGTATGATACGCCGATGGCAGAAATCATGATGGACATTCTCGGTGCCGTACGCAGAGGCTTGTAAGCCAGTTTTTCGATAATTACGCCCAAAACTATTGTAACTAAAATAACCAGAACGATTGAGACATACCATGGAATGGCATAATCAACCATGGCGAAGATCATAAAGTATGCCGCCATCATAAAAATGTCGCCGTGAGCGAAGTTGATCAATCGGAGAATGCCGTATACCATTGTATATCCTATGGCAATCAGCGCATAAATGCTGCCGATTGACAGTCCTGCAAGACAATATTGTAAAAAATTTGTCATGTAAGAGGGCCTCCTATAACATACAAAATGCGGAGCGGGACACTTTTATCTCACGTAGCATCCCACACCGCAATATTCCTAAAACCATATCCGGCTATGCGCCGCAACGAAATTAGAGGTCTTCTACTTCCTGAGTTCTTACGAACTTGAATGACTTGGAAGCGAGGGATTCCTCGGTTACTGTCTTGATATAAGCTGTAGTCTTGATTGCATCGCCGTTTTCGTCGAATGCGATTGTTCCTGTAACACCGTCGAAGGATACGTCCTTAAGAGTATCTCTGATGGCAACGGAGTTTACAGTTTCGATGTCTGTGCCGTCCAGTGCTGCGAGAGCATTGTAAACAGCCATGTAAGCATCATATCCGAGAGCGGAAACTGCTGCTACCGTATCAGTGCCTGCGTTCCATGTAATGTTCTGCGGATTGCTGTTCAGATATTCTTTGAATCCGTTTACGAATTCTGCTGCTACAGGGTTGCTTTCGTCTGTTTCATCGAAGAAAGTGGAGAGTGCAACGCCTACAGCGTCCTTGGAGATGATTGCTGCATTTTCCCAAGTGTCGCCTGCCAGAATCTGAGCTGTGATACCGTTCTGAGCCATCTGTGGCAGAATCAGTGTAGCTGTGTTGATGGAAGACGGGCAGAAGATGCAATCAGGCTTAGCAGCCTTGATGGAAGTCAGCAGTGCGTTGAAGTCGGACTCGTTGGTCTGATATGTAACGTCTGCCACTACTTCGCCGCCAAGGTCTGTGAATGCATTCTTGAAGTATGTTGCAAGACCTGTGGAGTAGTCGTCTCCGTTCTGGGAGATAACTGCTGCAGTCTGGTAACCTTCAGTGTGTGCATAGTTGGCCATTACTGTACCCTGGAATGGGTCCAGGAAGCAAGCTCTGAAATAGAAGTCGTTGCCCAGAGTAACCTGCGGGTTGGTGCAGGAGCATCCTACTGCAGGAACGCCGGCTTCTTCGAAAGTGGAACCTGCTGCGATGGATACGCCGGAACCATAGGAGCCGATTACTGCAACAACGCCCTTGGAGATAAGCTGCTGAGCTGCTGTAACAGCTGCTGCCTTATCGGACTGGTTGTCTACTTCTTCGAGCACGATGTCATAAGTTGTGCCGTTGATGTCTACTGTTGGGTGGAGCTGGTTTGCATAACGTGCGCCAAGCACTTCCTGCATTCCGCCGCCGCCGTTTTCTCCTGTGGTAGGTTCAAACACACCGATCTTGATGGTTGTGCCTTCTACGGAGATGCCTGCGATGTCAGATTCCTGACCGCCGTTGTCTCCGCCGCCGCATCCTACTGCGAAAAGGGAGAAAACCATTACTAATACGAGTAATAATGATATCTTTTTCATGTCTGTTCCTCCTGTAAAAACAATTACAAAATTACGCTTTTTATTATACGGAGTTGATTTTCAAAAGTAAAGCATTTTTGAGGGTTTTCGCTTGTTTTTTATCGCAAAAAATAAAGACGGGCTATCGATAAAAACGATGTCTGAATCTTTTGTAAACGGTTGTTTTTCAAGGGTTTGAAAATTGCATTTCTTCTTATAGATAACAAACTTGCTGCAAAAATTGAAAAATCCGGACTATCTCTGTCCGGATTTGTATATACCTTTCGGAATTGTATGCATTTGTTATCTGAATTTTGCAGGTCTAGAATGTCACCGGTTTTACGATCGGGCTGAGAGGCGCAAAGCTGAAACCTTCATTTTCAAATGCGGTTATGATTGCGTCCACCTGAGCAGCCGAAGTCACGTTCGTATCATGCGCCAGAAGAATGGCGTTCTTCCCTGTATCCTTATATTTCAAGCCTTTCAGTGAGTTGGCTACTATGCTTTCCGGCGTATATCCCTGGCTGGCATCGCCCGTGGAAATGTTCCAATCGTAGTAAGTGAAACCCCTTGCCTTCATCTCGGCAATAATGCTGCGATAAACCGACTTATTAAAGCTGTTGACGCTGCCGCCCGGAAATCTGAATATCTGCGGATATGTGCCCGTATAGTCATGGATCTTTTCGTATGTGGTATGGAAGTCTTCCAGATAAGCCTCCACGGATGCATAAATCGTCTTGTACTCGTGACAGGTGGTATGCACTCCTATGGTGTGGCCCTCATCCACCATACGTTTCAAAAGAGGAGCCGTGTCGTCACCGATGCGGTTGCCCACCACGAAGAATGTAGCTTTGACGCCATGAGCCTTCAGAGTATCGAGCACCTGCTCCGTACCTGCGCCCGGGCCGTCGTCAAAAGTCAGGAAAAGGGTGTTGCCAAAACTCTGTCGTTCTTCCGGCGCCGAAGTTTTCATCTCCGGATAGATTGACGCATATTCCCCGTCGCTTGGTCCTATCAGCTTAACATTTTCGCCCGCTTTGCTCACTGTTCCGCTGGCATCTGCGGTCGGTTTTTTGTCTACAGGCTCCTGCTTTGGTTCTTCAATACCTTTCGGGGTTGTAGTCTTGCCGCCGTTCGCCTTTTCGTCGGTTTTCGGTTCATCTTTTACGGCGCTTTCCGTCACCAGATGATCTTCCGGCTTAGCCTGTTCTTCCTGCTTTGCGGTATTCATTCCCGCAGAACCGATACGCACATGCTCAAGTCCAAGTCCGTAAAGAACAAAAATCAGGCCAAGTACAAATAAAAGCACCAGCCCGAACACTACCAAAATATTGCTGTTTTTCTTTTTCGCCACGCGCTTTTCGGTGCGTTTTTCGACGTCTTTTCCCTTTTTTCCCGTTTCTGCTCCCATTCCCTTTTGGAACCTCCGTTTGATACACCAATTAAGGCACTTCTTCATTATAGCACCGGCAAAGCATATTTCAACCCCGACCTTTAATTTAAATATTCGGAAAATTTTTCGTTTTACCCCTTGACTTGTGTTAAGCAATGGGTTATATTTACGGTACAGATGAAAGTGCTTTAAAGCAATAAAGTAAAAGTTGAAAAATAAAGTCGGCTTTCGGGAGGTGCTCAGATATAACGCGTGCACGGCAAACGGCCGATGCATTCCCTGGAAGGTAATTTCCACAATCGGGTGCTTTTCGAAAAAGAGACTTTTTCCGGACAATAGATAACAAGCCGGAACAGGTTATAGCAAAGGTTATTCGGCGAGGAGCCGACGGAGCGGAGGTGTTTCCAATGACACATATGACCGCCGGAAGGCGTTAAATTCCGTAAAACAGAATAAGACGTTATTCTTAGAGAAGAAAAGAACAAGCGGAGGCAGGTGCCTCCGCTTTTGTGTTTGCCTGATATTCAAGTAATATTGCAGTTTATCAGAGCTACAGGCACTCTTTGATGATACGAAGAGTGTTTCCGCTGCAGATTTTCTCCAGTTGGTCGTCGCTGTATTTCTTTTGCAGTTCCGATATCAGCTTGTCCATCATGCCGTAATTTTCAATTTCCAGTGTGCAGTCGATACCGTCAAAGTCAGTACCCAGGCCAACGCTTTCGATGCCGGCTTTGTCCACCATATAATCGATATGGCGCACAATATCTTCTGTCTTGGTGTGCATGGATTTTTCCACCAGAAATTCCGAATAGAAGTTTACGCCTACCACGCCGCCTTTTTCGCCCAGCGTCTTCAGCTGATCGTCCGTCAGGTTGCGGGATTCGTTACTGAGCGCTCTGGCGCAGGAGTGGGATGCCACAAACGGCTTTTTGGAGTGTTTGGCGACATCGTAAAAACCGCCTTCGTTGAGGTGGGAAACGTCCACGATAATGCCCTTCTTGTTCATATATTCCACAGCTTCGATACCGAAAGGCTTCAGACCCTTCATGTGGATCTCGTTATCCGGGTCGTTCGGATAAGCCAGTGTATTTTCGTAATTCCAGATCAGAGTCATCAGGCGCACGCCTTTATCATAGACTTCGTCGATCACTTTCAGGTCGCCGTCCAGTAGCGTGGAGTCTTCTATAGTCAGGATGGAAGAAAGCTTACCTGCTTTTTCGTTGTCCAGGATATCCTGATATGAAAGAGCCGGCAGGATCATGTCCGAGTTTTTCTTCAGCTCGGCTTCGTACAGGTCGTACATACGGTAGAAAAGTTCCTTCGGTGTCCCTGTCACGCCGTAGTGCTCTGCTGCCTCGCCGGAAGGGATCCAGATGGCGAAAAATTGGCCGAGGGCTCCTGCTTTTTTCAATTTGTTCAGGTCAATGTGCAGGTTGTTTTCGCGAATACCGCAATTTTTAATGAGACACTCCAATATAGTGTCGCAATGCATGTCCAAAAGTTTCATGTTTTACCTCCTTTTCGCATAATCGGCGTTGCCAATGCCGATATTACCTATACATCTTGAAACATCTGAAGCCATTATACTATTCACCGCAATCGAAATCAACCTGCCTAAACTCGTACTTTTCCGCACAAATCTTTTATTTCTTTGCACTGTTTTTGCATTTCGTCTCTATAATATTTCTCAAAAGCTTATAAATTTTCCTGATTTCCCGCAATCGTTTGCATATTGTTTGCATATTATTGCTTCAGGTAATAAAATATTTTTAACAAAGTTACTTGTGAGGTACGTATTATGGATAACAGAACGCGAACTTCTTCAATGCAACATGTAATGTCCTCCAGCACGGGATTGCGCCGCACCATGCATACGCGCGACGCCGTCATGGTAGCTGTCGGAGGCACTATAGGCACAGGCCTTTTCCTGAGTTCCGGCGATGTAATAGCAGCAGCCGGGCCGGGAGGCGCCATACTCGCCTATCTTTTCGGCGGCCTGGTCATCTATCTGATGACGGCATGCCTTGGAGAAATGGCGGCGTCCATGCCTGTAGCCGGTAATATTCAGGCCTATTGCACCGAATATATCAATCCTGAAATGGGGATCACGGTGGGCTGGCTCAGCTGGCTGGCAAACGCCCTGACCATCACGGCTCAGCTGGCTGCATCGGCCATCATAATGAAAAATATTTTCCCGGATGCGCCCGAAGGCCTCTGGATTGTGCTCTTTGCGATCATGCTCTTTGGCATAAATCTTTTCGGTGCCGGCAATTTTGGAAACATCTCCTTCTATTTCGCTTCTTTGAAGCTGATACTGGTCCTGATTTTCACCATTCTGGGACTGGGAATGATTTTCTTTGATGTAGGCGGTGGCGAAAATACAGGTTTTCAGCTCTTCTTATCAGACGGACTGTTCCCGAGAGGGCTTGGTGCCGTAGGCAGCGTTATTCTCAGCGCTTTCTACGCTTTTGGCGGCATCGAAATGCTGGCCTCCACCGGTGGTGAGCTCCACAAAGAAGCCGACATGCCGAAAGTCATCAACTGGACGCTGGCCATTCTGGTCATCACTTATGTGATTTCCATGGTGATGCTGGGAGCTCTTCTTCCGTGGCAACAGGCAGACCTCAACGGCTCGCCTTTTGCATATGTGTTCAGAAATGCAGGCATGACCTACGGAGAGCTCCTGGTGAACATTTTCGTTCTCACATCCGCGCTGACATCCTGCAACTATTTCATCTACGCCAGCACCAGATACATGTGGTCACTTTCCAGATACGGCCAGGCTCCGAAGGTTCTTTCAAAGACACGCAAAAATGGCGTTCCTTTCCTGGCTCTGGTCATCTCGCTGCTGTTCGGACTGCTGGGTATCATCTGCCAGTTCTTCGCTCCGGATACGGTATATAAAGTTTTGATCTACCTCATCGGAGGTGCCAACATCTTTATTTATATCATCATCTGTATGTGCCAGTTCTGTTTCAGAAAGCGCTTTGTGGCAGAAGGTGGTCAGGTGGATAATCTGCCTTACAGGGTTGTCTTTCCGCTGACTCCGGTACTGGGGATCATATTCCTCATGGCCATGCTGATAATTTCGCTACTTGACCCTGACGAGGCCGTAACGTTCTACATCTGCATCCCTGCATATGTGATCATCTATCTGGCTTCACACATTTTCGTAAAGAAAAAAGGCATTACCGTCAGGAACATAATGTCCAGGTAATACCTTTCAAATATCTTTTGCATGATTTCGGGATGCCTTTATTTCAAAAGGTATCCCGCTTTTTTTATGATAATGTCCGCGATAACGATCGTGGAATCTGCAAATCCCGTCTCAAATGTGAATTCTTCAATGTCAGCATATTCCGGCAGCGCGCGCAGTATCAAAGGTACTTCCGTGCAGCCGATGATGATACTCTCGGCACCCGCATCGCGCAGCTCCTTCAGGATAACGCGGATTCTTTCGATGTCACGGCAGGGCTTTCCGCCCTTGACTTCGTAGATTGTCTCCATCAGGAATTTCTGATTTTCCGGTGTCGGATAGATGATTTCCATATTTTCTTCGGTCAGCACGCTGTCGTAGATACCGGTATTTTTGGTCCCGTCAGTGGCCAGAATACCGGCTTTTTTGATGCCTCGCGCCGCCATGGCTTTGGCCAGCTCACGCGGCATATGCAAAAGCGGCTTTTCCAGTGCTTCGGCCACCGGCTCGTAAAAATAGTGCACCGTGTTGCAATGCATTACCAATATATCTGCCCCGGCTTCTTCCAAACGCCTGCCGCTTTCAATAAGCTTTGGCACCGGATCCGGTCCGTTACCCGCAATAGCGGCACTTCTGTCCGGTATTTCCGGATTGCAATCCATGATGATATGGATGTGGTCCTGGTCCTGATTGGCTTTTGTATGACAGATTATAGTCCTCAAGAGGTCGCAGGATGCCAGAGGTCCCATGCCTCCTATTATTCCCACTGTCTTTTTCATAAATACCTCCCCGGCAGACGGCCTGCCGTTTTCCTGCTCACATTTTATTCCGTTATGCTTCTGATAGCCTTTTTCAGCTCATCTGCAGAAGTAATGGTGTTGATGCTCCCGCGGAGCCGCGCCGCACCGTGCTCGCCCTTCAGATACCATCCGACATGCTTTCGCATCTCGCGAACTGCGGCGTATTCGCCTTTAAAGTCCAGCGAAAGTTGAAAATGGCGAAGCATCATTTCCGTTTTTTCTTCGCGCGAGACTTTGCGATTCCGCTTGGCCACGGCTTCGCGGCAGAGCTTTCTCACATTTTCCTCGCCCATGGCGGCAAGCTTGCTTCCGTCCGGGCGTCCCAGTTCTTCCCAGACCGCTGCGGCCTCTTCAAATATCCATGGATTGCCCAAAGCTCCGCGTGCTATCATCACCGCATCACAGCCCGTATGGGCCATCATGGCGAGGGCGTCCTCTGCGGAATATATGTCGCCGTTTCCGATAACGGGGATATCCAATGCTTCTTTCAAAGTTTTGATAATGTCCCAGTCGGCTTTCCCGCTGTAATACTGTTCTCGGGTGCGGCCGTGGATGGCCACCGCAGCTGGACCCCCATCCTGCAAAGCCCGTCCCAC
>CAMPBN010000008.1 GCA_946638265.1 uncultured Bacillota bacterium | reverse complement strand
GATCAAGGCGGTTTTGCCATTATGGCAGGACTGGAGCAGATGATAGAATACATCAAGGAGCTCCACTTCAACGATGAGGATATTCAGTTCCTTCGCAGCAAGAACATGTTCTCTGAAGGTTTTCTGGACTATCTCAAAAATTTCAAATTTGCCTGCGACATCTGGGCAGTTCCCGAAGGAACACCGATTTTCCCGGGAGAGCCGATCATAACGGTCAAGGGGCCTATGATCCAGGCACAGTTTGTGGAGACTCTGATTTTGCTTATGATAAATCACCAGAGCCTGATTGCCACGAAGGCCAGCCGTATCGTTCGTGCGGCTGACGGCAGAGCGGTGATGGAGTTCGGTACGCGCAGAGCGCACGGAACTTCGGCTGCCGCATACGGAGCGCGCGCCGCATACATCGCAGGATGCGCCGGTACTGCCTGTGCGGTGGTAGACAGAGATATGGGAGTTCCTGCTCTCGGCACCATGGCTCACAGCTGGGTGCAGATGTTTGACAGCGAATACGAAGCTTTCAAGCAGTATGCCAAGATCTATCCGCAGAACTGCATTCTGCTGGTGGACACCTACAACGTATTAAAATCCGGTATTCCGAATGCCATCAAGATCTTCAAGGAGATGAAGCCTCAGAAGATGGGTATCCGCATCGATTCCGGAGATATCACATATCTGACCAAGAATGCCAGAAAGATGCTGGATGACGCAGGTCTGCCGGATTGTCAGATCTGCATTTCCAACTCACTCGATGAATATCTGATCAGAGAAGTTTTGCGCGAAGGTGCATGCATTGATTCATTCGGCGTGGGCGAAAGACTAATCACCGCAAAGTCCGAGCCTGTATTCGGCGGCGTTTACAAGCTGGCTGCAGTGGAAAAAGGCGGAAAGATGATCCCGAAGATCAAGATCAGCGAAAATGTTATCAAAATCACCAACCCGGGTTACAAAAAGGACTACAGATTCTACAATAACGAGACCGGCAGAGTACTTGGCGATGTGATCGCGCTGGCAGACGAGCCAAAGCCGGGCGAAGACGGATATGTGATTTTCGACCCGAATGCGGTTTGGAAGCGCAAAAAACTCAAAAATTACAGAGTGGAAGAGCTGCAGAAGCAGATTTTTGCAGCCGGAAAATGCGTTTACGATTCTCCGACAGTCGGCGAAATCCGCGAATATTGTGCAAAGCAGATCGATACGCTCTGGCCTGAAATGCTGAGATTCGAAAATCCGCAGGTTTACTATGTCGACCTTTCGGAAAAGCTTTGGAAGATGAAGAACGAACTTCTTGCTGAATATGCCGGCGAATAATATTACAACCGACAAAAGAAGCACTAAAATAAACAAAGGTACTTATTAGAGGAGGTTTAATATGGCTTTAATTACAAGTAAGAAAATGTTTGAAAAGGCACTTACATCCGATTATGCCGTAGGCGCTTTTAATGTAAACAACATGGAAATCATCCAGGGTATCGTGGATGCGGTTAAGGACGAAAACGCACCGGTAATCCTTCAGGTTTCCGCAGGAGCCAGAAAATATGCGCGCCCTGCTTATCTGATGAAGCTGGTGGAAGCGGCTATTCTGGATACAGGCATTGATATCTGTCTGCACCTCGACCACGGTGAAGATTTCGAGATATGCAAAAAATGTGTGGATGACGGTTTCACTTCTGTTATGATCGATGCTTCCAAGCACGAATTTGCGGAAAACATCCGCATCACCAAGGAAGTGGTTGAATATGCACACGCTCACGGCGTAGTGGTAGAAGCAGAGCTGGGCAAGCTGGCAGGCGTTGAAGATAATATCAAGGTTTCCGGCGCAGCAGCTACGTTTACTGTCCCTGAAGAAGCGGCTGAATTTGTTGCCAAGACAGGCGTTGACTCTCTGGCAATAGCCATCGGTACCAGCCATGGCGCTTACAAATTCAAGGGAGATCCTTATCTGGATTTCGAAAGACTTAAGGAAATCCACGCGCTCATTCCTGAGACGCCGCTGGTGCTTCACGGTGCATCCACTGTTATCCCTGAATTTGTGGCAAAGTGCAACCAATATGGCGGCAAGATTCCGGGCGCTCAGGGCGTGCCTGAAGACATGATCCGCGAAGCTACCAAGTATGGTATCTGCAAGGTTAACATCGATACAGACCTGCGTCTGGCTATGACTGCAGAGGTAAGAAAATATATCTCCGAACATCCTGAAGATTTTGACCCGCGCAAATATCTTTCACCTGCACGCCAGGCTATCCATGATATGGTGCAGCACAAAATCCGCGACGTGCTCAACTGCTCCGGCCAGAAATAAAATAGCGAAAACAAAAAACAAAAATCTGCCGAAACATTTCGGCAGATTTTTTTTGTGATATCGGAATCGCTATCAGCTAAAGCCCCGGCTGCATCAGAGCTTCGACGATTTCGTCTTTGGAGGCATTGGCCGGGAAATAATGCATTCCCATCTGGAGCTTGGTGTCCGCACCCTTTGCCGAAACCAGGTCGGCAAATTCTTTGGCGGATTCAAAGCAACCGATGTCCGTGAGAGTCTGGCCTATGGCGGTCACGGAATCGCCCATATTGATATAAACCGAGAAAATCTCTGCATCTTTCTCATCTGTCACGCCACCCTCGGAAGTGGTGTCATCTTCCGGATGTTCGTAGGGTGTGGTGATAGGCTCGTGAGTCTGGTTATTTTCCGCGAAAGCTTCTGCGACCAGTTTTTCAGGATAGCCGAGGATAATATTGGTGCGCCACAGGATCAGGCCTGCAGCGATGCAAACTATGATCACAGCCACAAAAATGTCGCTGATATTGTAAAATGAATTTCGTAGTTTTCTCATGTTACCTCCACGGTATTCGCATACCACTATTACTTTACCACTAATGTGCAATTTTCTCAAATGAAACTTGTGTGAAGAAGTGAAATATATTGAGGAAAATTCCGAAATAATTTATAATAACCTTATGAAAAAATTAAATGCAATCACAATAGTAACTTTGGTACTAATAATATTTTCGACCGCTCTTTATGGCATAGCTTACAGTCAGGTCAATGCAGTAGCCGAACAGCGCTGCTGGCAGAGTCTGAAGGAGGCTTCGGCTTCGGCGGCCGTGGCTTTGGCGCAGCATTCCCAGATTAACATCAGAACTCTGGAAACCATTGCAGTGGACATGTCCGGGCAGGAATCCCTGACCTCACCTGAGACAGCGAAGCTTCTCGGCGACTATGCGCAGATTTATCCTTTTGCCGAAGTGGGTATATTTTTACCGGATGGCAAGGTGCTGACTTCCGGAGGAGAATTGGTGGATGCGCCAAAAGACATGGAGTACAAGGAGCTTTCACCGGAAAGCTGCTCATTTTCATACAAAGAGGAGTCGCTGATCCCGGGCAGCTATGTGGCCAGATATTATGCGCCGATTGCCAGAAACAAGGCTCTGAAAGGGTACTTGTTTTTCGGCCTTTCGCGCAGAGATCTGACTTCAGAAATAGAACTGAGGCCGTACGACGAGGTGCGGGACTTCTATCTGGTCAGCAAAGAAACAGGCGATTTCTTTGTAGACACCAGAACTTCCGAGCTGAATAACATCAGCGACTATCAGCAGGAGGGCGGCAAGGAAGGCTTTATCCTGTACAAGCAATGGGAAGCGGGAAGCAGCGGCCGGGACACTTGTGCCATTTATCGCATTCCGAAAACCGGCGAAGAGATATATTACTACCAGACACCGGTGGGAATAGGCGATTGGGAAGTGGCAGTGGGAATCTCCAAGGACGTTGCCTTCGGCAATCTCATGCATTTCCACATGATCTTTATTTCATTGGGAATCGCTGAAATTTTAGCGCTTGTCATATATTATATCTGGATAAACCTGCGTAACAGGGCAGTTTTGGAAAAAGCTCTGCTGGCGGAAAAAGCGAAAAAAGAAGAAAGCTCTTCGCACAGAAAGCTCAGTTTCCTTTCCAGCCTGTCGCATGACATACGAACGCCGCTCAATGCCATCATCGGCTTTACCATGCTGGCCAGGAACAATATGGATGACAGGGAGAGATTGGCGGATTACCTGGGGAAGATTTCCAACTCGGGAGCCCATCTGGGCGAATTGGTAAACGAAGTGCTGAACATGTCTCAAATCGAGACCGGACAGATTATCCCGGACATTGTGCCGATCAATCTTCCGATTTTTGCAAAAGAAATCAGTACGGCATTTGCCAGCAAGCTGAAGGTGAAGAAGATCAATTTTACGGTCAAACTCCTCAGCGTCAGTGCAGAGAATGTTTACGGTGACAGAGAGCATATGGAACAGGTGCTTTCCAATGTTATCAACAACGCTTTGAAATTCACGCCTATGGGAGGCAGCGTGGACATGACTATCGAGCAGGAAACCGACAGGGAAGACGGCATGAATATGTACTCCTTCTATATCTCGGATACAGGCATCGGCATCGCGGAAGATCAGCTGCCGCACATCTTCGATCCGCTCGAAAGAGGTGTCAGCCCTTATGCCAGGGAGGCCAACGTCGGTACGGGACTTGGCTTGACGATAGCCCGCAGCATCACGGAGTTTATGGGCGGCACAATAAGCGTAGAGAGCCAGAGAGGCAAGGGCTCCACCTTTACCATCAAGCTTTCTCTTCAGGCGATTTCCGATCCGGAGGATATCAAGCGTGCGCAGGAAAATACACAGCGCGGCGATTATATGGATTTCATCGGCAAGCGAGTGCTCCTGGTGGAAGACAACGATCTGAACATGGAGATTGCTCAGGAATTTCTGGAAGATTGGGGCATCCAGGTGGAAAATGCGGAAAATGGCGCAGTTGCACTCAAGATGCTTCGCAACGCCGGCCCGGGATATTACGACCTGGTGCTCATGGATGTCATCATGCCGGTAATGGATGGACTGGAAGCCACGGTTATGATCAGAAATCTGCCGGACAGAGAGCTGGCAGCCATACCGATTGTAGCTATGACAGCCAATGCGCTGGAACCTGACAAGCAGATGGTGATGGAAGCAGGTATGAATGCCTATATCATCAAGCCTATCAACGTGAAAAAGCTAGAGGAGACTCTGGCAAAATTCCTTCGTAAGAATACTGTTTCAATCTAAAACAAAAGGCACGGGCTATCTTTTCATAGCCTGTGCCATTTTTCTTTGTATGTCTTTTTTCTGCAAATCTTCGCGCTTGTCGTAAAGCTTTTTGCCGCGTGCTACGGCCAGTTCCATCTTGGCCAAGCCTTTTTCGTTGATGTACATATTCAGCGGAACGAGAGTCAGGCCCTGCTGCGATGTATAGCCGATGAGCTTTTGAATCTCTTTCTTGTGAAGAAGAAGTTTTTTGGGTCTCATCGGATCCGTGTTGAAACGGTTGCCCTGTTCATAGGGGCTGATGTGCATGCCGTAGACGATCATTTCGCCGTCTTCCACTTTGGCATAGCTTTCTTTCAAATTTACTCTGCCCAGCCGCACGGACTTTATTTCCGTTCCGGTCAGGACGATGCCGGCCTCGTAGACTTCTTCGATGAAGTAGTCGTGGCGGGCTTTTTTGTTATTTGCTACAAGTTTTTTCTTTTCCATTCTTACTCTCCTCCAAGAAGGATAGAGGTAGGCTCGTCTGCGCCTCCGATAATGTCATTTGCAACGACCGGCGTATCTCCTGCCAGCTCTCTGGCTTTGCCTGCATTGTCCACCCAGCCGGATGCCGGACCGAAAAGCTTGAAAGGATAAAGGCGGAAAACTGCCTTGCCTACGATGCGGTCTTCATCCACACATCCCACTCTTTCGTCGCGGGAGTCGATACTTACCAGGCGGTTGTCTCCCATGCAGAAAAGCTTTCCTTCAGGCACTACGATATCCACATATCCGCTGGTGGTGCCGTCTTTGATGTAAGGCTCCGTCAGCAGCTGCTCATCGATATATACGCATCCGTCTTGGATAAGAACATGTTCGCCCGGAAGTCCGATGACGCGCTTGATCAGTTTTTTTGTCTGGCCGTTGTCCAGCGGCAGGTCGGAGTCGAAAACAATGATGTCTCCGCGCTGCGGATCCCCGAAGAGATTGTAGGCCTGACGGCTCAGGAATATGTAATGGTTTTCGTAGAGGGTAGGCTCCATGGAGCTTTCCTTTACGATGGTTGGCTTGATGAATTGAAGGATGGCTACTGCCACCAGTATTGCTATGACTATGTCTCTAATCCATTCTTTCATTTGAAAATCTCCTTTTTAATCCTCTCCAGATTTTCCGGAAGAGGACAGGTAATGGTCTTGCCGGTCAGATATTCCAGGCAGCCTTCGCCGCGCTCAAATGTCAGGCTGAAGGCGTGCAGAAATTGTGAAGTCAGTTGGAATTTGCCGGCGATCAGTCTGTTGGCCTTAGGGTTTCCGTACTTTGGATCACCTGCAAGAGGGAAACCGGCGGAAGCCAGATGTGCTCTGATCTGGTGAGTTTTGCCCGTGATAAGTTCCACCTTTACCAACGTGAAATCCTGCCCGTCGACTTGCCCCAGGGCTTGCGGGAATGCGTTGGTTTTGACCGTTTTTACGTCTCCTGCAGCTTTGCCATTTGGGGAAGGCTTGCTTTTCAATATTTTCACGGTGTTGGTCTTTTCGTCTTTGGTCCAGAAATCCTCCAGAAAAAGCGGCTCTTCCATGCGCCCGCAAACGATGGTGAGATAATGCTTTGTGACCGCATCACCTTCGCGAATCATTTTGGCGGCATCTCTCAGAGCTGCGCTGTTTTTGGCGAAAAGCACCAGACCTGTGGTGTTGCGGTCCAGGCGGTTTACAGGGGCGGGCGCAAAGGTTTTTTCTTTCGAAAATACATAGTCGCCCTTGTCTGCCAGGTATGTGATCACCTGATTGGCCAGGTGATTTTTCTTCTCCTGCGCATCGCCGTGAGTCAGGAGCCCATAGGGCTTGAACACGGCCAAAATATTATCGTCTTCGTAACACACACGAAAATTCTTCTTCACACGGATTTGCCTGCGCTCTTCGTGGTAAGAAGCTGCCGTTTCGTCCGAAATGTAGACGGAAAGCTCGTCGCCGGCGGAAAGCATGGTGTCTTTTCCCGCACGCTTGCCGTTCACTTTCACATCCTTGCGGATCATTTTATATATAGCCGAAAGCGGCGCTTTCGAATAATATTTTCGGAGGAACCGGTCCAGTCGCTGACCGCTCTCACTTTCACCTATTATTATTTTGACCATAAGGTGATTTTAGCACAGCGGTAGCGATGTTGCAAGGCGATAAATGCAGAAGAGCAGCCTCTCGGCTGCTCTCAATATCTGCAAATTTAATCCCAGAAAGGAGGTATGAGATTAAAGGGTAGCTCAAATTAAAGATTAAAGAATCTGTGAAGCATTGTCACAATCTGACCACGAGTGGCTGTTCCCTGAGGGGTCAGCATATTGTTGCCTGTACCGCCTATGATTTTCTTTTCAACGCACCACTGCATTGCCTCACCGGCCCATGTGCTCACTTTGCCTGCATCTGCAAAACTCAGAGAGTTTGCATTGCTACCTGTGAGACTCTTGTCTTTAGACTGAGCATATCTATAGATGAAAGACGCCAGCTGTTCACGGGTAACCGAACCGTTAGGGCTGAACTTGTCTTCGCTGATGCCGGTTGTGATACCTGCTGCAATAGCCCATTCCACAGCATCTTTGTAGTAAGCACCTTCAGCCACGTCGCTGAAGTGGCGGTTTGCAGAAGCCCAAGGCTTGCCTGCAGCTCTCCAGAGGAATGTTACCATCTGAGCTCTGGTGCAGCCTGCATTCGGTCCGAATACAGTTTCGCTGATGCCGCCTGTGATATCCTTTGCCACAGCCCATGAGACTGCGTCGTAGTAGAATGCATCCTTTGCCACATCCGTGAAATTCATTTCTTTCACTTGTTCGGTAGTGATCAGGACAGTGGAGAAAGCTCTCATTTCAACATCTGCATTTCCGCCTGAAACTTTGGCGACAGTCTTCTCTTTGCTGCCGTCTTCGTGGATGACAAATGCGATGTAGGATTTACCATTCACGAATTTTTTAGTGTCCACAGCAATATTGACATGGAGTGATTTTCCGCCAAAGGAAGAAATAACTTTGTTACCGGAAGAAATCTTAAAGTCAACGGCGACACTGTCTTTTGTGTTGATATTTTCGGCACCGAGGCTCTTGTCCTCGACCAGTTTGCGAGCAGTGTCCTCGGTATCGGCTTTTGCCATTGTCAAGGAAACGTTGCTTCCGGAAGCCTGCTTCAGAATCTCAGAGAGAGTTGCGCTTGGAATGAGCATTTCGCCAAATCCCGCCTTTATGTTCAAGGCTGCCTTGGCTTCGGAAACAAGCTTGTCGGTGGAAGCTTTCGGCATATCAACCGCTACTTTGCCGGCTTCGCCTTTTATTTCCGGTTTGATCACCAATGTGCCGGCATTATTCTTTTTCATTTCGCTGATGGCTTCGGCCACTTTCGTTGCGCTGATCTCGGCCTTGGCTTCTCCGTTCTTTGCCACTACTTCGACCTGAATGCTTTTTGCAGGAGCTTCGGCTGCAGGGGCTTCTGTTGCAGGAGATATTTCCACTGCTCCGCCTGCGCCGCCACCTGCTGCTGCAGGAACTCCGCCGGATTCACCCTCTTTGTCCGGAGCCTTGAGCCAGCCGTTATAGAACGTTCCATCGCCCAGAGCCGGATACTTAGGGTCATTTACCCAATCGGACACTTCATATGAGTAGTCATTGACATAATGCCAAACAACCTTATCTTTGTTGCTGAGTTTCTGTTCCTTTAAGCCAAGACCCGGATGTGAACCGTTGATAGTGTACATCCACCCCGAACGGTTTCCGTTGGTGAATTCGGAAAGCGCATATCCATCCGGTGCATAGACAGTCTCCACATAATTGTTTTTGGCGCCTATGCTGATGATTCCGGCATCGGCTGTCGCCTTTTCCCAAAGGTCATAGACCGTGGAACCTTCCGCCAGTTCGTAACTCTTGGTAGGAATCCAGGTTACGTAGTTTGGAAGGTAATTGGATTTGCCGAGGTCCACATCCTGTGTAGCTTTTTCGGCACCAATAAGTCTGAATGTTACCTTGATAGCCTTAGGAGCAGGAGGTGTAGCAGGATCGCTTCCGCCGCCTGTGCCACTGCCGCCACCTGTTCCCGTGCCGCTGCCTGAAGGAGTGTATGCTGCAAGAGTAATATCACTCATATCATAAAGCGAAGTCTTATTCTCCTTCATTCTGTCGTAGGCCACAAGCGCGTAGTAGCCCTGTTCCGTAGCCATGGCATCACGGGAGCCGGTCATTACATGTCTGAAACCGCCTTCGTCGAGTGCGTATTGCAGGAGGCCGTCGATCAGAGTGTAGTCGTTTTTAATAAATCTTGTGTCTGTGGCTGCGTCAATTCCGAGTGCGGAAAGTGCAACGAGCACCTGCGCACAGGATTCGGAACTGCCGGTGCCGTTATAGTTGGCAAAATCGCCTGTTGCTCCCTGTTTGGAAGAAAGCAGTGCCACAGCTGTATCGACAGCAGTTTTGACATTTGTGTCTATATTGTAATAAGGGGCCAAAGCCTGGAGCGCCATTCCCGTCATATCCGGGTCTGCGGTATCTCCGCTGATGGCCCAGCCGCCATCAGATGTGCGGCCATCCAAAATAAGACGGATCAGATCACTTCTGGTGTAGTCTGCATTGGATGGAAGGGCATAATGACCTGAGTCAAGAGCAATGAGAGCCCAGATCGGACCGTTTATTCCCTGCCATGCGATGTAATCTTTTTCATTCAGACCGGCTACCAACGATTTGCCATCAAAAGATGTGGCATCGACGCCCATAGTGGTCAGGGCTATGATAATTCTCGAATTGTCTGTTGATTTGCGTTTGTGAAGCCTGGAAGTCGTGGCAAAGTCAGAAACATTTGCGATTTCTTCGCTTACTGCTTTCAGATAATCTGTTGAAACGGTTTCGCCGCTTCTCCTGAGTCCGATTACTGCCCATTCGCCGCCTATAGAGCCGACTGCCGGGGTTGGCAGAGTCTTCAGGTAAGCCTTGGTGGAATTAAGATAAGTCTTATAATCCTTGTGCTCTACCGGCTGCGGATCAGTGCCACCACCGCCGGGGTTCGGATCAGTGCCGCCACCACCGGGGTTCGGATCAGTGCCGCCACCACCCGGGTTCGGGTCTGTGCCGCCGGATGTGCCAATATTGAGCGTGTATGTATGAGATTCATCGCAGCTGTTCATGGAAGGCGAGCCGCTTTCATTTACGATGACAAGGAGTCTGTCGCCTGCAGTTACAGGGATGTATGCTGTTCTCTTGTACAGATTTCCGGCAGCAGATGAGCCCTTGTAGGTTCTTACCAGGAAATTTTTATTTTCTGCGGTAGGAGTCACCTTAACGGAAGTTACGCCCTGGTTAAGCGTAACCGTATAGTTTGTGGTATCCGAGCTGAAAGCCGGACTCAGCGTGCCTCCTTCGATGGCCAGCGCCTTGAGAGAAGTATCGTTGTTTCCAAAGGTTCCTCCCAGGTCTGCGCCATAGCCTTCGCAGGTATACATGATACGGATTTCGTCGCCGGATTCAAGCGTGCCGTCAGCAACTGTGTAAGCTCCGAAACCTTCGTTTGTAAACCAGTCATTCAGAGTTCCCATCCAGCCGGATTCATTACCTCCATCGAACGCCGAAAGGTTGTTTATACTGTTGATGTAGTTGCTTTCCGCACCATCCTGGCTGTATCCGCCTTCTTCGAGAGCGGCAACCACTGAAGACATCATGGTAGATTCATTATCAATGTCAACCCATGTGTCCACCAGAGTGCCGTCCCAAGGGGCGCCGGCTTCGGTGGAATAAGTGGTATTTTCCACTACTACGTGAACCTGTTCTTTGCTTTGGTCATATGATCCCGCAAAAATGGCGGAAGGCATCATGCCCAAAACCAGCGCCAGAGTTAAAACCAGACTCAGGACTGTTTTTTTCAGGCCGAAATGATTTTTTGTTTTTTTCAAAGCAATTCCTCCTTTATTTCGAAAAAATTATATTACCTTAAAGCTTTCAGATTACCTTAAAGACTTAAGCCGGACATGTGCTTGCGCATAAAAATACATAAAAAGAAGCGCCACTCCAAAACTGCTTTTGGTGCTGACGCTTTTGAGCACAATAAAAAACCAACATCGGGAACGCCGATATCTGTTTTTCGGAACCGAATATCCTGACTTGCGATAAGAGCAAACTATAACTGCTCTGCACCCTTTTTCTGCCTTCCCCGCATTTGCGAGTGACTGGCATTGCTGCCACACAGCCGAAGCTGCTTCGAAAAGGATTCACGCTTACAGTGCCGTTTCTGCGCGGGGATTTGCACCCCATTCCTCTGTGCCGGGCATAGCCGGCCATGTCCCTTTTATTCAAGCAATACTGATTCTATTACAACAGCAAATGTATGTCAAGTTTTTGTCAAGTTAAATACAAATAAATGCTTTCAAATAATCAAACATTTTCACAAAATATGCCTTGACACAACAATTTTAAAGTGATAAAGTTTCTATTCGTGAGACAAATTGAATAAGCATCTTGTGTTCTGTCGCATTTTCAGAATTTGACATAACCCCAAAGGACAGCTAAGAGGGAAGCAGGTGAGAGTCCTGCGCGGTCCCGCCGCCGTAAACGGTTAGAGCATTGCTTGGTGCTGCAAAAGCACAGCCACTGGACATTGGTCCGGGAAGGTAGCCATGCCTCGTTGAGCCGTAAGCCGGAAGACCTGCACAGATGGAAAGTCGCGACGGGTAATCGCAAAGGGCTTTGACATTGTGTTTCTGCGCCCAAAATGCAGAAAACTCAATGGGGAATTTTGATGCAAAAAACGGACTGCATGCTTTGGCGTGCGGTTTTTTTATTTGCCATTTCTCTGAACGGCTGTTATTTGAGGCGTCCCCATAAATGAAGGTAAAAGAAAGGAGCAAAAGCTAAAATGCAAAAGACGAAAAAGTTATTGTCATTGTTTCTGGTGATTTGCATGGTAATGACCATGTTCGCCGGCAGTGGGGCAGTTGCCTTTGCAGGCAGCGCTGATCCTGTGGCTGTTGAAATCTACGGCCATACTGCATTTTTCGCTGACATAGACGTATATGAAAGCGATGCAGCCGGCACCGTTTCCGAGAAAACACCGGAAAAAGATATGCTGAATTCAATCATACCGGATTCGGGTACTTACACTGTTAATCTCGTGCCGGGATATTATGTGATCGAAGGTAAGAAAGAAGTAGGCAGCGGGGAGGACAAAGCCCTGAAATCCATCGGTACCATTCTGGTGAATGTTACGAACGAAACCAGGGAAATAAACCTTTGTGCAATCACCGGTATCAAGGCAAGCAATTCCGGCTGGGTACGCGGCGAAGACTATGAAGTTGCAGTTACCGTTGCAGACAAGGATAAGAATGAAAGAGTCATCACTCTTTCAGAGGAAATTGACGGCAATCTTTCCTGCCTCGCTTTGGAAGGGGACACTGTTACTGCCGTATATACTCCTACAGCCAAGCATCCTGACTACATTGAGGAAAGATATTCAAGGACATATAATGCCAACACATCCGGTCATTCTTCCAGCATGAAGCAGGTTGTGGAAGTCAGCGTTTCGGCTCCGGAAAACTCCACCATCGACATGGGTAAGGGCCCGGGCGCAGACTATTATATTTACACATTCTACGATGCAGCAAGCACCGGGACTTCCGGTAGCAATGAAGTAAGCACATTCCGTGTGCCTGTCAATACTGACGTATTCTACAGAGTGCAGAATCCAAACGGTGTGACATATTGGAACTGGGGCAAATACAGCACTACAACAGCAATCGAGGTTTCTGCTGCAGACCTCCACATCGGGGATGCAGCATTCACCAAGAATACGCTGAACAGAAGCTTCAGCAATGTATACGACCTTGCCAACATCTACATCAATGGTAATGAGGCAGGATATATCAACCTGAATAACGGCGGAAGCTATGAACTGAACTGCTTCCGTAACTGGATGGCTATCGAGAACATTATGAATCAAAAGGTGGCCCTTCCGGATATGCATTATCAGGTAATAGACTTTAACGGAAATGCAAGCGATGTCATTACTGTGACACCGCATGCCAAGAACAGCTGCGTGGCAGATATCGAGGCAAACAAAGCGGGCACCGCTATAGTACTGGTTACATACGATGCCATGACTCATGCAGGTGCAATGGGCTCGACTGGCGCGACAGGAAACCCCGAATACAGGAATTTTTCGGCTATCTGGCCTGAATTTACAGGTGTACTGGTAGTCAGTGTAGGCGAAGACGGCACTTCCGTAGCCAAGAATATGACGATGGATCGCCCGGGCGGTTCTCCTACAGTGCTTGATGCCGAACACGACATCTTCTTCTACTGCGGAGATGAGGGCGCCAATTACACATTCAAGCCTGAAGCAGGTGCGACCGTTTCCATCGCAAGACCTGTTGTTTCAAGCAAAGATATGACTTACGGCGGCTTCAGCACAGACGGCATTACCACTGACAGCGAGGGAAAAGTGACCCTCACAGGCCTGAAGAACGGTAGAAATATTATCAAGATCGAAAAGGGCGGCATTGCCAACTATCAGGTAATCACTGCGCGCGAGGTAAGCTACACCATGAAGGATGCGAACGGCAACCTTATCACGGATGCAAACAAACCAAAGGCAGGAGACAAAGTATGTCTTCAGTTTACAGGTCTGGTGAACCCGGCAGAAAAGCTTTCCGGTGTTTACAATTTCAACGCATCCCTGTTCTATACCGGTGAGGATGAATCCACTTTCAAATCCAATCCGGGCGGAGGCTTCGGAATGTACGATTTCAACGGTAAGCCTGAAAGACAGTACATCGAAATTACTATCCCTAAATATTGGGCTGCTGACACATATTCTCTGACGGGAGTTATCAAAATGGGAGGCTTCGGCGGCCCGCTGACAGCTCACAGAGGAATTACATATGCTACAGGTAAAAATCCTAATTTCTCGGCTCCGGGCGTAAGCATGGTAATGAGCAGCCTGCCTGATCTGAATATTGCTCTTGGAGCGAGTGAATTTATCAATTGCAAACTGAAGTTTGTGGATAACAATGGCGATGCAGTAAATCCAAGCGCGCTGGATGTTTCCCTGAAGGATGCGGACGGCAATGCATTGCAGGTGGCAAATGACGGAACATTCAAGGGTGTGGCCGAAACTTTCAGCTATGAAATCGCCGGAAGCGGCTATGCAAGAAAGGTCGGAAGCATTGAAATTACAGCTGACGGTTCCCACGAATACGAAATCGTACTCACAAAACTCACCGAAGGCGCATGGGATGGAAAAACAAAGACAGAGCCGACCAAAAACGGTGATGTATATCAGGTGACAAATGGCGCCGAAATGGCTTGGGTTGTTGCCGAAAGCGAAAATAAGAAAGACATTAAAGCCGAGCTTGTGAATGATATTGAGCTGGGCGGCTATGTATGGGTGGCAAAAGCTTCCTCATCAAATTATACTTTCCAGTTTGACGGAAAAGGCCATACTGTTTCAGGACTGAATGGAACAAGAGGTCTTTTCGGAGCTATCGGAAAGGATTCATATGTCCGCAATCTGACCGTAAAAGGCGAGATTACCGATGGCGGCAGCATTGTAGGGTATATTAACGGCAAAAACAGCAGTGTTGAAAACTGCATCAGTTACGTAAATGTTAAATCTGCAAAGCAGACTGTCGGCGGATTGGTTGGCTATGCTACAGATGAGACGGTTGTAAAGAAGTGTATTAACTACGGAAACGTGGAAGGTAAGAACGGAGTGGGAGGCATTATCGGCGGATTTGTAGGCAACTGCGTTGTTGAAGAATGTATCAACCACGGAAATGTCAAGGCTACGGAATCTAATGCAGGCGGTATATTTGGCGGTAGCGGATATCCTGTAACTATTAAAAATTCCTATAATGACGGGAATGTTGAATCCGCAGGAAATGCCGGCGGTATCGGCGGTGAGCTGAAGGGTGGAAGAAACGGTGTTGCAACTGTTGAAAATTGCTATTCTTCAGGAAGAGTGACCGGTAACGGTGCATTCGGTTCTGTTGCCGGCAAGGGCGTTGTTTCCAATTGCGCATATCTCGCAGATACAGCTGCGGCTGATGAAAATGCCGAAGGCCTGAATTCCGCAGAACTGGCTTCCTTCAACTTCGGAGATGCATTCGTTCTGGCTTGCCACAGATATCCTGCTCTGGCATGGGAAGAAGGCATTACACGCCATGAATCTTCCGGAAGAGACAGAGTGGTAGCTCCGGGATGTCTGACAAAGGGATATACCGAACACACTTGCAAACTTTGCAGAGAAACTTACAAAGATACATATGTGGAGCCTTTGGGACATGAGAAGGGCACAGATGCAGTCGATGACGGCATGAAGTGCACTTATACATGCGCAAGATGCCATCAGAAGATTGTTGAATGGCACGATGCAAGATTCCAGTATCTGGAGCTGGGCGCACCGTATGTTTCAGGCATAAGCTTTGTCGATGGCGATCACAAATGGGATTGGAACTCGGCTAAGAACAGATTTGAAAGCAAGAATGCAGGCGAGGACAATACTACCGCCACCACAACCTTGAAATTCAAGGTAGAAAAGGGCGGATTCCTCAGCTTTGATTATGGTGTTTCTTCCGAAGCAAATTATGATAAAGCAAACATCACTTTGAAAAAGGGCGATGTCCAGGTGGCAAAGGTTGCTGATGCAATCAGCGGCAGCAAGGCAGGTTCTTATGTTAACTACCTTGAACCGGGCGAATACAGCCTGGAGATGTCCTTTAACAAGGATAGCGGTTCAGCTTCCGGCGAAGACCTTGCATTCTTGTCCGGTCTCAAATTTGAAGGACTTGGCGCAGTCACAGTCAACTTCGTAGTGACAGGAGCAGAAAATGACACGGTTAAGCTTGATATTCAGGCAGCCGACGGTCTTGCCGAAGAATACGGATATGATGTTGCCCAAAAAGACCACAAAGAAAAGGTTGTGGAAAAGGCCACTGTATTCGATCTTTTGGTAGCTGTTCACAAGGCAGTTTATGGCGATGCGTTCACAAAAGAAACGGCCAAGAATTATCTTGATATCAGCAACGGAATGCTCACAAAGGCTTTCGGAAAGCCGGCGTCCACTTCCGGATTTGCTGTAAACCACACATTCCCGATGGATGAAGCCGGAACAGGCTATGTGGCTGATACCACAAGACTGGCCGATGGCGATACAGTGGATTTCTGGTTCTACCGCAGCGACCTTTGGGCAGATTATTTCTGCTTCTTCACAGAAGGAAAACTCAGCGCAAAGAAGGGCGCAACAGTTTCCGTTGGCATGAAGGGATTCACTGCTATTAATGCGATGTCCCCTGCAGGATGCACGCCTGAAGCTATTGACTGGGACGATGCAAACTTCACTTATTCTTTGGTGAATATGGCAAACGGTCAGAGCACAGCTGTGGATGTAACTGTTTCTGCTGACGGTAAAGTGGAATTTACCGCACCTTCTGCAGGAACTTACATTCTGAGAGCAACAGGCTCTTATGACGATGAGCCGATTATCTCGCCTTGGTGCCTCCTGACTGCGACCAACCCTCGCCACTCAAGCGGCAACAGCGAAAAGGCAGGAACAACTGTTATCGACAAACCTACACTTCCGACAGGAGATCAACCTGCACAGCAGCCGGTTGCAACTAAGACTGAAACAAAGACAGACCCTGAAGGAAACAAGGCTACTGTTACAACAGACGCAACAGGTAAGAAGGCTTCCGAGGTTCAGATTTCTGCTGAAGCAGTCAAGAAGGCTGAAGAGGGCGGCGCACCGGTTGCGCTTCCTGTTCCGCAGGTTAAGCCTCAGACAGATGCTGCCAAGGCTGATTCAGTAAAGGTTCAGCTGCCTGCAGGCACTGCAAAGATGCCTGTAAGCATTCCTGTTACAGGCGCTGATGACAGCACTGTTCTTATGAAGATAAACGAAGACGGTTCCATGATTCCGGTTCTGACTGCTACAGTTTCCGAAGACGGAGCAAGTCTGGTAGGCGTTGTTGGAAACGGCAACTATGCAGTCGTTGAAAACAAGGTTGAATTCAAAGACGTTGTAAAGGGTGCCTGGTATGAAAAGGGTGCAAGCTTCGTTTCCTCTCACAACCTTATGGTAGGTATGGGTGATGGCAGCTTCGCACAGGCATCTTCGCTCACAGTGGCTCAGACCGCTGCTGTTATCGGCAGAATCGAGGGCCAAAGCACATCCGACAGCTGGGAAAAGGCTGCTGCCAAGTATGGTACTGTAGAAGTAAACACTCGTCAGAATACCATCGGCATGCTTATGAATGCATATAAGGAAATGGGCGGAATCGTTAATGTCTCCGCTGAAAAGGTGAGCGACAAATTTGCAGATGCAAATGCCATCACAACTGAGAATGCAGAAGCAATGGAATGGGCTGTTCAGTCCGGTCTCCTGGCCGGCGTAGGCAACAACAGTCTCGCTCCTAACGGTCAGCTGTCTCGCGGTCAGTTCGCTACCATGCTCGAAAGATTTGCAAAGCTTCTTTGCAAGATTACAAAATAATAAAAATGCTTTTCATTAAGAAATAGCTTTTATTCCTTAAAGGCACGATCCACAGCAATGCGGACCGTGCCTTTTTCAACATTGAAAGGGCCGGAACTTCCGGTCCTTTCACTATACAAAAAAAGAAAAATCCCGGGTCCACAACCCCGGGGATTCTTCGTAGGTGCATGGTATAATGTCCTTGATATAGGTCTATTATACCATACAACTCGGGGATTTAAAGATATTGTTATGAAATTGTAATGTGAAAATAGCGCGAGATAGGGTATAATACAGACATAGAGATTATTCTCCACGTATGGGGGTGTACGGTTTCGACGGGGGCGTTGAAGGAGGATAAGCGAGCCGTAGACTGCTGTAGCTACGTTAAAATCAGCACGTTAAATATAAACGCTAAAAATAACACTAATTACGCTTTCGCAGCATAGTTCTGCCGCCGCCAATATTGCGGCTTGCGTCGTCGGCCTGTATTCACCCGCAGGTACATGATCCGGCGTCGACATGCGGGAAAACATTGTGTGAGTTTCCGGTAGCACAATGGACCAACGGAATAGCCGATTCTTAAGCCTGCCTATGGGCGTCTGATGAAGCGAAACAAAAAATCACAGGCTGCGCTCGG
The DNA here is from genome assembly GCA_946638265.1 of uncultured Bacillota bacterium. Lineage (GTDB taxonomy): Bacteria > Bacillota > Clostridia > Peptostreptococcales > Anaerovoracaceae > UBA3871. Next base: position 925 of record CAMPBN010000008.1, on the reverse strand, counting down.
AGAAATTCTTTTGGATATTCTTTCGGACAGGAGTTCGACTCTCCTCACCTTCACCATTTAATGAGCGAAAAGACATCGGTTTTGCCGGTGTCTTTTCTTTTTGGGCATTTTGTGGTATTTTGGTGGTAATAGTTTTCGTATGCGGGAATGGAGTATATTTATGACTAAGAAAAAAATTCTGGTTTTGGCCACCGGAGGCACTATCGCTTCCACTCCGAGTCCGGACGGTCTGGTGCCCGGGCTTGATGTCAATGCGCTCCTTCGGGGCATCGACGAAATCACGGACAACTATGAGATCACTGCCAAAGACATCCTCAATCTGGACAGCTCCAATATCCAGCCGGAGGAATGGGTGCTCATCGCCCAAAAGGTCTACGAGGCAGTAAACGGCAGGCACAATTACGATGGCATTGTGGTGACTCACGGCACGGATACCATGGCCTACACCGCATCCATATTGTCTTTCATGCTGGCAGGCGTACAAAAGCCGGTGGTATTGACAGGCTCACAGCTGCCGATCATCAATCCGCTTACGGACGCGGCTGAAAATCTGCGCTATGCTCTGGCCATGGCAGCCAGCGATGTGCCGGGTGTGTTCGTTGCATTCAACCGCAAGATCATGCTTGGCTGCAGGGCTGTCAAGGTGCGTACCACAGGCTTTGATGCTTTTGAAAGCGTCAACTATCCTTATATTGCCAAGGGCGGCGCTGTGGGACTGGAATTCAACCGCGAGGCGGTGGAAGGACGCGGCATTTTCTATTCCGATGCGCTTTCGGCGGAAAAGGAATTTGTAAAATCCGCCATGGACCCGAGCCACGGCTCGGACGGCCATTTTTCACTCAAAGATACCATCTGCAACGATGTCTTTCTGATCAAGCTGACGCCGGGTCTGAATCCGACCATTTTTGATATGCTTTTGGAAATG
>CAMPBN010000007.1 GCA_946638265.1 uncultured Bacillota bacterium | reverse complement strand
TCTGCTCGAAGCCTTCCTTCTTTGCCTTGGAAGCGAAGTATGTGTACTTGTTCCTGGCCTGGGATTCTCCGGCAAATGCTGCCTGAAGATTTTTTTCTGTCTGTGTACCTGCGTATTTGTTTGCCATAATTTTCGTCCTTTCTTCGTCCAAAATATACCTGTAATGCCCGCTTAGGAGCTTTGAAAATTCCATTCACGCCCATCATGAGCCTTTGCTAATTCTACTTTTTCCAAAGCGAATGGAGATTGCAATATGCGTAAACTTCTTCCACTTCGTCGCCATCCAGAAGCGGGAATACTGCCTTTGGCGGCTCGCCCGGCTTCAGGGCTTTTCTCTGGTTGCCGCCCTTGGTCTTCAGGGCGATCCATTCGATGTAATGCTCAGGTGCCATAGGGTGTTCCACTGCGCCTACAGTCACGAAGACTTTTCCGTCCTTGACCTCGTATTCAGGCACGTGCTTTTCCACTGCCGCATCCGTAGTGCCGGCCTTGAGTTCTTCCATAGCCTCGCCGCAGCAAACCACAGGCACGCCTGTGCCCTGTACTATAGCGATAATCTGTCCGCAATGTTTGCATCTGTAAAATTTCATTTCCATTTTGAGTCCTCCTCACTCGCGCCGCCGGCATACGCCAAAGCGCGCCACTTTCGCAGTTCTGCCGATTGATGCGCCCAATGCGCTTTCGACTGCTACTCATTATTTTACACAATTTTCCGAAAAATACAAGCGCAAACTTCACTTATTTCTATGTATTTTCATGGTCTTTCAGCGGTGCAAAAAAGCCCTCTCAGCGCAGATGAAATCTCCTCCGAAGTTCCCGGAAAAAGCCGCTTCCCATGATGACGATGCAAAGTACCAGGAGCCCTGCCGCCACGGCACCCATCAGCATCAGAGTCCATCTGCCGTCACCGTGTTTGTAGTGCAGACCCACCACAGAACCCGCTATGGCATAGAATATCAGGAGGAGGAACGGGAACGCGTTGTGTTCCTGCTTTTCCAGGTCCGAAAAGAAGAGCAGCGCCGCCACTCCCAGACCCACGGTGCACACAATAGGCACCACAAAAAGCGCCCAGCCCGGCACCAGCAGGATATCCACCAGCCCCAGAATGATGCATGCAAAAGTCAATATTTTTATGATCTGGCTGATGCGGTTGTACTCCACCAGATCTATGGAAAAAATAAACCGCCATGCCGCAAAAAGCCCCACCAGAACGATAACGCTCCAGGCTTTGCCTCCCACAAAATAATTTACGATTGGGCAAATGGCAGCTGCAGCCAGCATCGGCCATTTGACGGCCGCCAACATGCTCCTTCTCCACTGACCGCTCTTTTCGGCAGGAGGATAAGTAATATCAATCTTCATAGATTTCGCTCCCTTCCACTTTCACCTCCAGGCCTTCCTTTTGGAAGAGCTCCAGCATTTTTTCTTCAAAAGTCGGATCCATTGTCAGCTTGGCGATGGTAAGTGTGGCCACATTGCATGCCGACACCATGGTGCACGCCGCGCGGCTGATGCTGACCGTTCCCAGCACAGCATCCATACTCTCGATGTGCTCTTCCATCTCCTTTGGCATCTTCACCACGCCCAGATTGGACATGATATTGGAAAACATCCTGTCTCCCAAAAATCCATAGACCATGTGCGCAACAGGGAATTTGATCACCAGCGGTACGATGGCAAGAGAGTTGACCAAACGCTCCGCCGCAGTCAGCATGGAGCTCATGGCCTCTTTGGACGCCTTTTCCTTGAGCTGCGCATCGATAGCCGGCAAGATGGCATCTACATCCGTGGTATCCTTGAAAGGCATACGAATGCCGCAATACAGCGCGAAGTTTCTCACCGTCTTGGACGGATAAAATTTTCTCATGTTGACGGGCACCTGGAACACGGCCTCTCCCTTCACGGCGTCGGTGGCGGCCTTTTCGGCAACAAACATCATCGCCATGACATAGGCTGTAACGGTTGCTCCGTGCCTGCGGGCCGCCTCAGCCAGAGCCGTTGCATCCAGCCTGAAATGGAACACTCTGCAAGGCTTGCATTTGGAGAGCTTGCCGCTCATCTGAACAGCCGGTTTTCCCGCAAAGCCCGAAGCCTCCGCAGCATGCGGCACCCTGGCAAAGGCATTTTCCATCTCTTCCGTATCCGGAGTTTTATTCACATCAGCTATGTATTCGCTTTCCGGAATTTGTACCCCGCAAAGTCTGAGATATTCGGCGGTGAGAGCCTTCAAGAATTCAAGCCCTCCTGTTCCGTCGGTCAAAACATGGAAACATTCCACGCTGATCCTGTTTTTCCAATAAATCACCCTGAACGACTGGGATCCGCTGCGTCCCACATGAAGCGGCATGCACGGTGGAAGGTGTTCTTCTTCCACAGAAAATCTCCTTTTTGTTGTATCCAGATAGTGCCAAAAAAAGCCTTTTTTCAAGGTTGTGGCAAAACTCGGGAATCTTTTTATAGTAAAATCCAGCGCCATCTGCAAAAGCTCCGGCACCACATCTTTTTTCAGATATGTGGAAAGGCGGAATACCGCCATCTTGCCATGTTCCATCGAGAAGGGATAGATCTTGGCCGCATCGTCCAGCGGGAACCACAAAAGCGGCGGGCGGGCATAAAAACCGCCCAGATTTCGCATGGCCAAAAGCTCCAGCGCATCGTCCAATGAAACTCCGGTTTTGGCATAATAAAGCAGCGCCCGTTCAAAGTCCTGACGAAGAGCCGTTTTCTCCACAAAACTCATGCTGCAATGGAGATTGAACTCAGAAAAAAAGGCTTCCAGCTTTTCCCGCTCCTCAGGCTCCAGCCGGATAACATATTCTTCAAATTCGGCAACAGTAGTTATTTTCACTTCCATTTCCTCTTTTCATAGTTTTATCGCCTATCTTATCTAGTATACCATACTAGATAATCGCTTTCCACCCTTTATAGAAGAAAAGCCGCGTTTTATCCAAAAGTTTTAAACAAAAAAAAATATTTTACCAAAAACTCCAGGCACGAAAAAAGGAGCCTTTACCCCTCGGCCCCTTCCTTCTGGAAAATTTACTATCTGGCATGGTATGCCATTGATGAATACTTTTTGGTAGATGCGCCCTTGCAGGTTGCCGTCAAAAGCTTACGTCCAAATCCCGTTTCCTTGAAGAACGCAGAAACGATGAAGCCGCTGCAGATGCCGCAGACTGCCGCGAAAGCAATTGCGACGATTACCACGGTCGGGCTGTTGTAAGCAAAAGGCACCAGCGCACCCGGAATCGGAGCAGATGTTCCCGGCGCGTTGTTCACAATACCCAGAAGCACTGCCACTATACCCGAAGTCCCGCCTGCCAGAAAATCTCCGGCGTAAATCGGGAGGGAATTGGATGTTACCAAATCCGCCTGGGTGAGAGGCTCCATCATGATGGAAACAGCCTGGCTCTTGCCACCCAGCTTCAATCTCAAAACCATGATTCCGTCGCTGAAAGCTCCGCCTACACAAGCGATGGAAGCAATGCCCATCGGCAGGCCGGTGAGATTCAGCATGGCTGTGAGCGCCATTGCGGAAAGAGGTGAAGTACAAACCATTTTCATGAGGCCGCCAAGCACCAGTCCCATTACTATCGGAGACTGCTGAGTAGCTATCATGATGGATTGGCCGATATTGCCAATCACTGTCGTAACAAACGGAGCGGAAAAAACTGCTACAAATCTGGCCAGGCACGCCACCGCGATCGAACCTGCGATAACGTCAATGCCTGCCGGAAGAATCTTGGAAACAGCTTTGGATGCGAAATATACAACATAGCCTGCCAGGAAACCCGGCAGAATGCCAAAGCCTGCTACTGCAGCTCCTGCAGTAACCGCGAAAACAGGTGTTGCCCCCATGGAAAGCGGAACAAGAATGGCTGCCGCCACACCGCCCATGGATCCGGACGCATCTCCCACGGCTTTTAAGAAGTCTACATTCATAACATCGCCGCCTACGGTGCCGCAAAGCGCTTCCACGAGGAATGTCGCTACTGCCGCGCCTGCCAGCCCGCTCATGGCCTTGTCGCCTTTGGGTGCCTTCATGCTGAAGACTGAAAATACCAAAAGAGCCGCTGCCAAATAGCCGATGCCTTTGAAGAATATAATCATAAAAACCTCCCCGGGCCTGCCCTCCGTAAAAGGAATATAAAAAGAGAGAGCAAGCGAAATAATCGCCTACTCTCCCTGTCCTTTTACCTGAAAGCTTCGTCCGGCGCGGGCCGGATTTTCTTCTTCGATGGTGCAACCTGTGCACTCTCTCCAGGGGTGCGTCCGTCTGCTGTACTGTACCTGAGAGTTTCGGAACACCGCTGGCCGGCGGCTGTTCTTTGCATCTTCGGTTTTCGCCCTAAGCGAAATCTTCAACAGACTTCATCCGCATTTTCATTTGTTACCCTTACTCTACCCGACTTTTCAATACTTGTCAACCAAAAATTTTTCAGCACAAAAAGAAAACCCGGAGCCGCCACCCCAGGGTTCTCGTGTATGCTTGATTATCACATCACCGCTGAAGTAATTGTACCATTTTTTAAAAACTTTTCAACCTAAAATTCCCCTACGCAAAAAGAAAGCCCGGAGCCACGACCTCCGGGAATTCTTTGTGTCAGTTTGCTTATTAAAACTCTATTGCCGTTATTTTAGCACGAAAATCTTTTTTTGTCAATCCTATTTACAATTTTTTACTATTATGATAAAATTTGTACGTTGCTATCTCCTACACTGTAGTAACAGAAAGGAGGTGTCAGTTTGCAACTTATTAAAACTATATTGATATCTGCTGCAGCAAATGTAATTTCATACTATATTTGCAAATGGCTGAGCGGATATCACAAATAGCAACCAGCCAAGAATCCCCGGATCCACGACCCCCGGGGATTTATATTGACCGAGAGTGCTGAGAATGCTAATATTTAGTAGGTGAACGCGCAGCGCAGACTGTGCAGGCGAAAGGAGGAGCGGCCATGAATGATAAAATCGGCAAAACCGATGTGAGCTACGAAGAGCATATCCGCGAGCTCGAAGAAATGCTGGACAGCATGGTGGATGTGATGTCCACTGCCATCGACGCGCTGACTCCTTACAATGCGCGACACTCCAAAAATATGACTATCAGGGGTCAGGCTTTCCTGCGCTGGATCAATGAAAACGAAGGCTCTCTTTCAGGCCGCTGGAAGCATGGTCATATCAGCGACGAGGAGCTCCGCCGATTCACTTTGGCAGTGCAGCTCCACGATGTGGGCAAGCTGGTAACTCCTCTGCATATAATGAACAAAGATACCCGGCTGGGCGGCTACGAGCAGCGCGTTTTTGGCAGATTGCGCCTGATAGGTGCTTTGGATAAAGTGGCCTTTTTGGAAGGCAGAATGCCGGAAGACATCTATAACGAGCGCGCCGAGCTTCTGAAAAAAGCAGACAACTTCATCCGCCGCATAGACAAGGCTGCCGATCTTTCGGAAAAAGATCTGGATTTTATCGACCGGCTGTCGCATATGACCTATGTCAACGAAAGCGGCGAGGAGCATCCTTGGCTAGACCCGATTGAGATAAGCAAGCTCTCTATTCGCAGGGGCACGCTGACCAGGCACGAACGGGGTATTATGGAAAAACACGCGGCGCTGACCGCAAAGCTCCTGTCCGAGATGAAATTCCCGAAAGCCGATGCGGAAATCCCGAAGTGGGCTGCCGACCACCACGAACTGTTGGACGGCTCGGGCTACCCTGCACACAAAAAAGGCGATGAAATAGACTGGCATGTGCGGCTTTTGACCATTTTGGATGTTTATGACGCGCTGGTAGCCAGGGACAGGCCTTACAAGAAGCCCCTCCCGCCGTATGAGTCTTTGGAAATCATGAAAGACATGGCGCAGCACGGCAAACTGGATGAGACTCTCCTGGGGCTTTTCATCGAAAGCGGTGCCTGGCAGGAAGTTTAACGCATATTGAATTCAGACATTTACATTTAGAAGAGAAAAATGAACGAAGAAAAAATCAGACTTAACAAATATATAGCCCAGTCGGGGCTCACCTCCCGCCGCAAGGCCGACCAGCTGATAGCTGCCGGCAATGTGAAGATCAACGGAATTACGGTACACGAGCTGGGAACGGAAGTAGGCCCGGGAGACACCGTCGAAGTCAACGGCGATGTCATCAGCCTGCACAAAAAACTGGTCTACTACATGCTGAACAAGCCGGTGGGATATGTCACCACGCTTTCAGACGAGAAAGGGCGCCCTATTGTCACAGACCTTTTGGGCGATGTTACGGAAAGAGTTTTTCCTGTAGGAAGGCTGGATTATAACACATCCGGTCTCCTGATCATGACCAACGACGGAGATCTGGCCAACAAACTGGCGCATCCGAAACATCATGTTTACAAAACCTATCGTGCTGAAGTCACAGGCGTGCTTTCCGACGAGCGCCTGGCAAAGCTGCGCAAAGGCGTGGATATCGGAGGTTTTATCACCTCCCCGGCCAGAGTGAAAGTCCTGAAACAGACCAGAGGCTATGCCGTTGCCGAGATTCAGATCCGCGAAGGCAAATACCGCCAGGTCCGCCGCATGTTCAAAGCAGTGGGCAACAAAGTGGTTTCCCTGCAGCGCGTGGCCATGGGCGAGCTGTATCTCGGCCGCCTGATGGAAGGGCATTACCGCAAACTTACTCCTGAAGAAATCGAATACTTAAAAAAAATATAAAAAACGGAGGGACAACCCCTCCGGTTTTTTATGACTTTGAATCCATCTGAGCCCTCTGTTCCGGCGAGCGCGCAAATTTCTGTGCGGCAGGCACGATTTCGTCCCGCGCTTTGAGAAACGCATCCGTTACCAGCGGGTCGTAAGCCGTTCCGCTGCCATTCTTTATCATCTCCAGGATGCTGTCGCATGACTCTGCCGCCAGTTCATCGGTGCTGCAATCCTTATCTTCCATGAAATTGTCGAATGCATCAACCACGGCCATGAGGCGCGCCGAAAGAGGGATTTTCTCCCCCGAAATCCCTTGCGGATACCCGGTGCCGTCCCATCTTTCATGATGGCTGCCCGCGATATCTCTGGCTGCCGCCAGGTAGTCCGCATCCGGCAAAGCCTCCATGGCTTTTTCCATCATGCTGCGGCCTTCCGTTGCATGGGTTTTCATGATTTCCTGCTCTTCCGCTGTGAGTTCTCCGTGCTTTTTCAGCACTTCGTCCGGAATGGCGATTTTTCCGATATCGTGGAGCGGCGCGGCCAAAACCACGTCATGAATAAATTCATCGGTGATTTCGTCACAGTAATACCCGAGTTCTTTCATCCTGTGCGCTAAAATGTCCATAAAAGCCGCAGTCCTGCGCACATGGATGCCTGAAGTCTCATCGCGTTTTTCCGTAAACTCCGCCAGCACCATCACAAGATTGGCCTGAAGTGCGTCTATTTTTTCAAGCTTGCGCCTGTTTTCTTCAAAATACCTGGTGCTCTCCTCGGTATTGCGCAATAACGCTCTGTACAGATTTTCTATTTCACCGCCCGTTTTTATACCCAGCTGCGAAAGCTCCTGCACATTCCTTTTTCTCTCGTATTCATCGTCATATTTGAAATTGTCCGCCAGATAAGCCATGGAATCGATTGGCAGCAGCAGGCGATATTTCGCCATCCACACTACCACAGCCAGTGTCAGGAAGAAAAATCCGCTGAAAAGTCCGAAAAGTTTTGCCAAAAAACGCCAGCCGTAGGCTACAATCCCTTGCATGGCAATATCGACTCCGGCATAGCATGCACATGAACCATCCGAATCATAGACCGGCTCGTATGCCGTCAGCAGCCAGCCGTATTTGTCATCGGATATCATAGGTTCTATGCGGTTTCCGCTGAGAAGATCGGGCAAATAATCCATGAAAGCGCTGTCAAACGCCTCGATTTCACCGATAGGTGTGGCAGCCAGGGATTCCGTGTCCACATCAAACACAACATGGCAGCCATCAGGCAAAATCTTGTAAACGTAAATATATTCCACTTCAGGCGTATTGCGTAATATGGATTGGAGCAGCTTTTGGGTGTTTTTGTAACTTTCCGTGAAGTTCCCGCCATTCAGGTAGTAGTCCACCCGGTCGCCTTCCACCACCGCCGCTGCCATTCGCGCTACGCCGATAGCCAGATTGGTATGCTGCTGCACGGAATACTCCTCGAAAAGTTTTAATGAGAGCGTAGTGCATGTGGCTGCAATCACGAAAGAAAATATGGTAAGAATGGTCACTATCCTTGCATTGAGGGACATAGCACCGTATTTGCGGCTGTAAACTTCTTTCACCTGTTCTTTTGTAAGAGGCGTCTGCTTCCAGCCTGTCAGCTCAAATTTTTCCCAATTCTTCTGTGGAATGACATACAAAAATAGCCACGCTATGCCTGCAGCAATGGTTTTATCCGCTATGTTCACGAGGAAGTTGAAAAAATACCATTTTGCAAAATTATCAGCATGTGCATACTTCATCAGGAAAGCCATGATGGTCTCGTTTTCATTCATTCCCATGCCCTGGAGCACCCAGGTGATGATACCGCCGATGCCGGCGCTGATGGCAGCCATGATGATGACATACAGTGCCACGCCACGCGCACTGCGCAGTTTTCCGTTGTGAGCCGCAAAGGTCGTAACCAGCGCAAGCAATACGTTGATGGCTCCGTAATATATGGACACGGAGTCCGTCAGGTAATTTAAAATATTGGTCAGCAGCGCTGTTGCTATACCCGGAACATAACCGCCGAGAAACGCCGCCAAAATGGTTCCTGCCGTATCGAAATAGAGCGGCAGCCCGGAAGAGTAGATGGCAGTCCTCCCGCCTACATTTATTACGATGCCGATAAAGCAAATTATCGCAGGCAGCATGTACTGCCGGCTGCCTGCAGATGCTGCCGGTACATAATCAGAGGATATAGAGACCGCCTGCTCTGCACTTGCATCTGCACCGTCTGTCCGTATTTTTTGTTTTTTGCCGAAAAGTTTTATCATCTAAGCCCCTTTTCTATCGCGTCGATAAGTGTTTCCCGCACCGCCGGCTTCAGCAGATAGCCCAGCGGCTTCAGCTTCAGCACTGCTTCCACATGTTCTCTGTCGCTGACACCTGTCAGGAATATGACAGGGATATCGCATATATCTTCGTCCGCGCGTATCATTTCCAAGGTCTGACGCCCGTCGCAGACAGGCATTTCGTAGTCCAGCAGGATCAGATCCGGCTTTTCCTTGCCGATGGCAGTCATGGCCTTCATTCCGGAATTTGCGATAGTAACATTGTAATTGTCCTCCAGCATGCTCTTGATGCTGCGGAGAGTCATGGCGTTGTCGTCCACCACCAGAATGGTCTTTCTGTCATCGGAAAGCATTCCTCCACCGGGTTTGTGCGGCGGAACCGCAATGTTCAGCCTGCGGCATATGGCAAAGAGCACCTCTTCAAAGCTGAGAGGCGGCATCAGGTTTTCGAATACGCCCTTGTAATACGCAGAGAAGTTGGTAAATTCGCCCTTTTCGCCGATGGTAAGGACCGGGATGTGGCTGTACTCGGTGCAAAGGATGTCGAATATGCTCATATCCACATCGTAGACCCCTGAAAGCACCGCCAGCACCAGGTCCGGCTCCACTACTTTCAGCATGGCCGGGGCGTTCTGTGTAGTCTCCGTGCATGACATTATGCGGAAGCAGTCGTGAAAATATTCGTTGAGCTGCTTCATCTCATTTCCGCTTTTTCCGATAAGAAGTATCTTTTCCATTGTGCCTGTTTCCTTTCGCCTTTTTACGGTAATTCGCCGCTGTTTAAGTCATTTTATGTTTTGCTCTCAGAGCAGGTTTCGTATCTCTTCCATAATGGAACCGGCCATATCTTCATCCAGATTTTTCACCGCACCGCCAAGCTTTTTGATCTTTTCGTCAATCTCAGGGCCATATGTGAAATCTTTCATACGCAGCATGATTTCATCCGCAGTGTCTATATCCAGGTCCTCCATGGCAGGAGCCAGCATGTCCAACATGGTACCGAGGAGCGCTTTATCTCCGGTTTCTTTGTCGGCCGCGTTCTCTTCGTCCGCACCCAGCCCGAATACGCCTCTCAGCTTTTCGCCGTAGGAACGCCATTCGTTGATGAAGGTAGGGTGTACCGAAAGAACGATATCGGCGCGGCCGGCCAGGGCTGCGAATTCCAGGATTTTGGCGGCGCCCGCCAGAGGCACTATGCCGATGGTGGCGGCGGCGGATTTCATGCCGTGCACCTGGATGCGGTACTGGTCCATGAAGCCGCCGGGGGCGTCGCTTGCGACGCCCGCGCCGCCGGTATCCGCACCGGCCATCGCAGCGATTTCGTCATAGAACTCCTGCAGCTTGTCTGCCTGTAGTTCCAGTATATCGTAGAATGATTGCACTCCGTCTTTGAGCATCTCCATGCTCGGCAGGTGAAGCCAAGCGTAATTCCAATCCAGACCGTCCACATCCGGAAGCTCGTCCGGCAGAGGGTTGGATTTACCCCGCGTTGTCTCCTCCATGGCTTTTTTCTCTTCTTCCGTCAGCGGCTTTTTCATATCGTCAGGCAGAGCCTCGCGAAGAGCCTCCTCCAATTTGTCCGCTGCCACAGGCTTGGCGATAAATCCGTCAAAGCCCATCTTCATATATTCTTCTCTGGCACCTGTCACCGCATTGGCAGTCAGCACATAGATAGGTATGCCGTTGCAGCATTCCATCCCGCGCATCCTCTTCATAGTCTCCACGCCGTCCATTTCAGGCATCATATGATCCATAAAGATGAAATCGTAATGATTCATCTCTACCTTTGCCAATGCCTCCATACCGCCGGAAGCTTCATCCACCTGCACCTTCAAACGCTTGAGCAGGCTTCTGAATACTTTCCTGTTCATGGAATTGTCGTCTACCACCAGCACCTTTGCATCCGGCGCCGTGAAGCCCCTGTCCTCAACTGCAAAAGCATCTGTTCCGTTGGCCATACGATTGAAATTTCCCATGGCACTGCCATCCACTATCCCCTGAGTCAGGTCAAAGTAGAACTTGGAACCCTTACCGTAAATACTGGTAACCTCCAGATGGCTTCCCATCAGGCGCAAAAGCTGCACCGTAATATTCATGCCCAGTCCCGTGCCTTCAATCTTGCGGTTCCTGCCCTCTTCAATCCGCTGATATGCTTCAAAGAGTTTTGGCAGATCTTCTGCCTTGATACCGATACCCGTATCTTCCACTTCCACGTGGAGATTCAGCTTGTCGCCCTCGCGGCTGCCGCCAAAGCGCAGCCATACCGTGCCGGTATTGGTATATTTCACCGCATTTGTCAGGATATTGGTCACCACCTGTCGAATGCGCACATCGTCACCGAAAAGCACCTTTGGCAGATCCGGATCCGCTTCCACTTCCAGCTTCAGATCCTTGGCCTGGGCCCTCTGGCTGATCATATTCGTAAGATCACGGATCAGCCCCGACAGCTCATATTCCACCGGCACGATTTCCATCTTACCGGACTCGATTTTGGACGAATCCAGTATATCGTTAATAAGCGATAAGAGCGTATTTCCGGCGTTGTAGATGTCATATGCGTATGCCTTGATATCCGGCTCACTGCTCTCGCGCAGGATCATCTCGTCCATTCCCAGCACAGCGTTAATTGGCGTTCTGATTTCATGCGACATCTGCGCCAGGAAATTTGACTTGGCCTTGTTGGCCATTTCCGCATCCTCCTTGGCCTCGCGGATCTGCTCATACTGGCTGTTGATAACGGCCATATTGCCCATCTTGGCCACCAGCCATGCCAGAAAAGCCAGCAGCATCATTATATTTGCGCAAAGATAAACCTTGTAATAGGCCCTTTCGTAGAGCTTAGAATCCTTTTGAAGGATAAATGTCATTTCTTTTTTCACATCTCCACCGCTATCGCTGAGGACCCTGACCTTAAGATTGTAGGTACCATAAGGCAGGGAAGGATAATAAATTTCCCCCAGATCCGATTGACGCATGGTCAGATCCTCATAGTCCGAACCTTCCAGTGAAATGTTTATCAGCGGGTCTGACACCGTATAGTTCAGCACAGCCGGCAGGATCTTTACCTGGCCCGCACCCGCAGGAATATTGTAAATTCCGTTAACCGACGACACAGGCTCGCCATCCTTGAAAATGCCGCGCAGCACTATCTGGTAGTGCGAATCAAAATTGTCATACTCTCCCATCTCCAGGACTCTGACGCCTTCGGTGCAGCAAAGATATATCCTTGTTTCGGCAGCCGCGCTGAAAGCATTGGCTGTCAGCGTTGTGGTAAGCCCTCTTTTCCGGTTCAAAAGCGCATAGGAATAGTCACCCTCATCCGCCAGCATTTCCGCTTCGCTCACTACATAGAGGCCGGCGCTGGAGCTGACAAAGGCTCTTCCGTCGTTACCGATATAGACATCATAGTTGTTGTTATAAGGGAAATGCGTCAGCTTTCTGACCGTATCTTCACCATCTCCGTGGAAATAAAGTCCGTTACTTCCCACATAAATTCTGCCTCCGGTACAAGGCACAATCTTCATGACTACTTCTGATTGGAGACCCTCGTTCTTTCCGAAATGCTTCTCCACCTTCCCGTCTTTGACGGTATAAACTCCACCTCCATCGGTACCAAGCCATATCGTTCCGTCCGCATCTTCCGCGCCACCCAGAATCTTTGGCACAGTCAGCCCGTCGGCTTCGCCCAGTGTAGCGATAACTGCTCCATTTTTGATGAAGCTCACGCCCTCAGTGGAGGCAGCCAAAATGCGCCCATCGGAAAGCTCCAGCACAAAACGGAATTTGCTTCCCTTTATGCCGGTGTTTCCCCTGTTATAGCTGTAATATTCGCCGTCTGCCCCTACTCTCACCAGGCCGTCCGGTCCGTAAGTGCTGATCCAAAGAGAACCTGCTTGGTCCTTCATGATATGACGGATGCGCTGATTTGAAAGCGGAGCCAGTCTTTCGTCCTCTACAGCCTTGCCGCTGCTTTTCTCCAGCTTCATCAACCCCGAATCAGTGCCCACATAGATGAATGCACCGTCCAAAAGTATTGCGTTTACCGGCTTGTACGCCAATCCACCTTTTCTGAAGAGATCCTTGAACGGGTTTGCGGAAAATTTTGAAATACCGTGTTTTGTCGATGTAAACCAGATATTGCCCTGTCTGTCCACCATCACGTCCGAAATGGTGGAATTGAAATTATCAGTGTTGAAATTCTGGAATTGGCCGGCTTTAGACACAAACCCGAACCCATCGGTGGCGCCCACGAAAAATCCGCCAAGGCTGCTATTGTAAGCCAGACAGTCGATACCGGAAATTCCGCGAATCTCCATCGACGAAACTTTGTTGAAGGTCCCGCTCGAGAAATTCATGTATTCCGCGCGACTGCCGGTAGTCCCCACCAGAAAATTGTCATTGCCGTAATATGAAATGCATGAATATGAGAAACCCTCATCCTCGCACTCTGCCACGCCCACCAGCTTGTCGTTATCAACCAAGAAAACCGTACCGGTGTCCGTCACGCCGCAAATTCTGTTGTCCCCCGCAGAAACCAACGAGTAAGCATAGGTTATATCCGTCATCTCGTCATAAATCGTCAGACGCACAACGCCCATTGATGTGGAGGCTTCCTTGTCTACAGCGCTCCTTTTCCTGCTGTTTTCACCATCCCCGAGAAGTGCTGCCTTATCCTTTGCCGGTACCAATGACAGCCGGCACAGATAGGTGGCTGTAGCCACGTAAATATTCCCCTTTTCGTCCTCACATATATCACGTACGGAATTTGACGGAAGGCCCTCTTCTTTTGTGACAAATATAATTTCTCCGGAATACGGGTCATAGCACGCCACTCCGCTATCGTTGGTGCCTATCCAAAGGCGTCCCTTGCGGTCACTGTAAAGTGCCATGACATTGGCAATCCTCTCGTCCAAAGCCGCCTGCTCAAAGGTAACGCCATTATATCTGTAGAGCCCGGAATAAGCGCCGGCCCAGATGTATCCGTCGCCTGTCTGCGCTATCGTATTGATTTCCGCAGAAGAAAGCCCTTCCTCCACGCCATAAAAATTTTTGGCGTATTCTGCCGAAAAATCCACTCCGAAAGAACCGTCTTCAGCCACTGCCGGCATCACCGGCACAGTGCCCAGGGTCAAGACTGCCGCCAAGAGCAATGCAAAGAACCCGCCAAGACCTTTTTTAGCGGAAGTTTCGCTTTCTTCACTTTCTTTTGTTAAAGTAAGCGTCACCCCGGCTTTTCTGAAAAATCCTGTCAAAAACACTATGAAAAGAAGTGTAAAAAATTTATCCGGAATGTTGATAAAAAGGCCTCCTGCCAGGGAACAAAGCGGCTTGAACCGTATCTGCTCAAAAAGCATCTCCACCAGGGCATCGCCCCACTCATTACCGGTCATGCCGCCGTTAATTATCAGATTGGTCGGAAGTGCCAATATGGCTGAAACAAAGCCTGACAGAACGCCCGTGCTTATCACGCGGAATGCGTCAATTCTCTCCTGTCTGTAGATCAGCTTTCCAACCACAAAAGATGCTCCTATGATAGGCAGCGCATAGAATATTGCTCCCATCCCGAAAACTATTGTAGAAAGGATCCCCGTGACGGCACCCGCCAGCGGCCCCATGAGTACGGCCGCCAAAAATGTGCCCACCGCATCCAAAAAGAATGGTATGGAATAGTTGGTGGCAATGCTGAAACATATGATATTGGTCAGCACTCCCACTATGATCAGCGCCACGCTGCGCCTGGTAATCGGAAAATAGTATTTTCTCATCGTTTCTGTCACCCTCGCTTTTAATTAAAGCCACAATTTGCACATTATATTATACTAGAAGTTGTCGCACTTTTCAATAAATTTCCGTGTATATCCGCAAGTAATTAAAACGAGGGCCGCTTTCCATTCCGTGGAAAACCGCACATAAAAAAGCCCTGCGCATATGCGCAAGGCTTTTTCGCTATTTCAAAAGGTCTGCGGTGAAACTAGTTCTTGGCAGCCTTTTTTCTCTCCAGTGCGGAAACGATGACGGAGCATGCAGCATCACCTGTGATGTTGACTGTGGTACGTCCCATATCGAAGATACGGTCAACACCTGCAACCAGTGCAATACCTTCAACAGGAAGTCCTACAGACTGGAGCACCATGGCCAGCATTACCATGCCTGCGCCCGGTACACCGGCAGTTCCGATGGAAGCCAGAGTAGCTGTGAGCACGATAGTGAGCATCTGAGGGAAAGTCAGGGAAATTCCGAAGCATGCTGCGATGAAGATGGAACATACGCCCTGGTAGATAGCGGTACCGTCCATGTTGATGGTAGCTCCCAGCGGCAGAACGAAGGAAGTTACCTCCTTGTCAGCGCCCAGCTTCTGAGCACACTCCATGTTGATAGGAAGTGTACCTACGGAAGAAGCGGAGGAGAATGCCATGATGAGTGCAGGAACCATGCCCTTGAAGAAAGTCAGCGGGTTCATGCCTGCGCCGATTTTAACGGACAGTGAGTAAACCACGAGAGCGTGAATGATGTAAGCAAGATAAGCGATTGCGATAACCTTTGCCAGAGAGCCGATAACAGCAGGGCCGTTTTCAGCCACAACCGGGCAGATGAGGCAGAATACGCCGATAGGTGAAAGCTTGATGATCATTTCCATAGCCTTCATGAAAACTTCGTTCAACGTGTCAACTGCTCCGAAGTTCATCTCCTTTTTCTGGCTCAGCAGCAGAAGAGCGAAGCCTACGATCAGGCTGGCAACGATGATCTGGAGCATGCTTGCGTTAACAAACGGTGCCATGAAGTTGTTCGGGAAGATGTTTACCAAAGTGTCCATGAAGTTAACAGGTTCTGCCGCTTCATATTCCAGGTCGGTAGTCTGAAGTGCCGGGAAGATTCCCTTGAAAACATTTGCCAGGATAAGACCGATAGTGATGGCAAATGCAGTAGTGCAAAGATAATAAACGACGGTTTTTACACCGATGGATCCGACTTTACGGATATCCTTCATTGAGATGATTCCGGCCATAATGGAGAAGAATACCAGAGGGCATACTACCCATTTGATCAGGTTCAGGAAGATGGTACCGAACGGCTTGATATAGGAAGTCGGGATTTCAGGATTGCTCATGAAAAGCAGACCTACGATAACACCGAGCACCAGTGCAATGAAAATTTGTGCCGCGAGGGACATCTTTTTCTTTTCGTTATTCATACAATATCTCCTTTTTCATACTAAAATTTGAGAAAAAAATAGTATACAATTTATATATAACATACTATTCGCCATCTGACAAGTATTTTCACCTTTTTTTTGACAAACATTAGAGACTGTGATATAATCCGTACGTCTTTCCCGAAAACCCTGTGTTTTAAAGGCAAGACAAGAAAGAGAGGAGAAACTGAATATGGCAAAGAAGCTTATTCTTGTGTGGCTTACCTTGCTCATGGTACTTTTCTCATCTATTTCTATTTATGCTGACGAAAACGTTCAAGGTGATTTTTTTGTAAAAAATGTTGTTATCAATGGAGAGGAAATTGTTAACTACAATCTGCAATGTCCTTTTTTCCAGTACCGTAACACATTGTACATTCCACTCACTCCGGGCATCGGAGAGATTTGCGGGTTCACCGCTACCGTGGATTGGGACAGCCACACATTAAAACTACTGAAAACTGATTCGACAAAGAAAAACATCAGTTCAAACTGGCTCATGAACGACAACAAGCCCGTTACGGCAGAAGTCGTTCGTGGAATGACGATTGAGGTCTACGATAGTGCGACCTACGTCGAAACCGGGGATCATTTCGATGTTCCCGGCATCGCTCATGAAACCCTGAGACTGGAAGAAGACGCTCCGCTTCTCAAAGTGGGCAAGTTCGCTTATCTTCCGCTTCGGGCGTTTACAGGCAGCGAAATTTTCAAATGGGGCATTCATTTTGACCCATACTTCGGAGTATGCATAAGTACAAAATCCGAAATCTCTGCAAAAGACTATTGGGACGGCGCTGAGTCCGCCAGAAACCAGGCTCTGGTCTCTTATATCCAGCGATATAACGGCACGATTTCCACTTCTGTGGCACAGAACCTCGTTTTCTTCTTCCAGAGAGCGGCCGATGTCTATGACACCGACGAACTGCTTCTCATGGCAATAGCCCGCCGCGAAAGCACATTCAATGCCTTTTCCGGCTACGGCTCGTCTACAAGACCTGCCGGTATGATGCAGCTTTTGCCGTCGACAGGTGCCCGTTACGGGTTGACGCTCGACGATTTGTACGACCCTTATACCAACATCAGCTTTGGGGCGATGTACATCAGCGAACGAATCAAAGCTTATGGCGGTAACTGGACAGTGGGCTTGTCCGCCTACAACCAGGGTTCCTCAAAAGTGAACCGAGGATCTTACTCCACCGCTTATGCCGCAAAAGTGCTGGACGCATACAACGGACTGGCAAAGTACCTCGCAGATAACGTTCCCGTTACCTACACCGAGTCTTCCGCAAATGTGCAGCTTCAGCCGATTGGCGCCGACTCCTTCCTGGCAGCCGACGCGGAATAGCCGTTCCGCATAAGTAAGACAAAAAAACAAGACACTTAAAGTAGCATAAAGGAAATAACTAAAAAGCGGAGGCGACCCCTCCGTTTTTTATTTGCAGCCGCAACGGTCTCTGCTCCAGCAGATACATTCCTTAAAATTCGAGCTGCGAGGGGCACTGCAGGGGCATCCGAGACCACGGCTCTCGCCTGGTGCGGGCTTTACGTAGCGGTACTAAGCTCTTACTTCGCTTCGCTCGTAAATCGCTAAGTGCCGACTACCCGCAACGGTCTCTGCTGTCCCTGCAGTGCCCCTACGTACATGAGGGATATTGATTTCTGATACACTTTGCGATATAAATGATATGGAAAACCTGAAAGGACGCGAACGCTTAAAAAATGAGTCTGAACGAAAAAGATTTGGAAAAAGCAAAGAAATATGTGATATTTTCTTCGAAATACGTACGAAATTTTGTGATATGGATCTTCATATCCGCAGTCATCGGAGCAGTGGGCGGTGTCGTGGGCTCCCTCTTCCACATCAGCGTGGACTGGGTAACCGGCGCCAGAGCCTTGCATCCGCAGCTGCTTTTCCTGCTGCCTGCCGGCGGGCTGCTCATAGCCTTCATATATAAAGTTACAGGCATGGTAGGCAAAAATACCAATGATGTTATCGATTCAATCCACGATGGCAGCCCGGTGCCCGCGATGCTGGTACCGGCTATTTTCCTTTCCACTGCCATCACCCACCTTTTTGGCGGATCAGCCGGAAGAGAAGGAGCCGCACTCCAAATCGGAGGCGGTATAGGCTATCGTGTCGGCGAGCTTTTCCGGTTGAACGAAAAAAGCATGCGCCTTGCTACTTTGTGCGGCATGAGCGCCGTGTTTTCCGCGCTTTTTGGAGTTCCTCTCACCGCATCCGTGTTTGCGCTCGAATTTATCAGCGTGGGCGTCATCTACTACTCCGGTTTTGTTCCGTGCCTTTGCGCCGCTTTAACAGCACTGGAGGTTTCAATGCTCTTTGGCCTGCGCCCGATGCACTTTTTTATACCGGCGCCGGCGCTTGAGCCCATCATCCTTTTCAAAGTCTGCATTCTGGCAGCAGCCACAGCACTCGTCAGCATATTGTTTTGCGAGACCATGCGGGCCGGCGGTTATATTGCGAAAAAGATAAATAACATATATGTAAGAATTTTCTTAGGTGGCCTGCTGGTCCTGGGATTGGCCATGCTCCTTGGCACCCGTGATTATTGCGGTCTTGGCATGGATATCGTAAAGTCCGCACTTCAGGAGGGCATTTGCGAGCCGGAAGCCTTCTTTTTCAAAATACTGTTTACTGCCATCACCATCGGCTTCGGATTTAAGGGCGGCGAGATAGTGCCTACATTCTTCATAGGTTCCACCTTTGGCTGCCTGATGGGCACTCTGCTGGGGATTCATCCCGGTTTTGCTGCAGCGCTGGGCCTGGTAGGCATGTTCTGCGGCGCGGTAAACTGCCCGCTGGCATCAATAATACTGGGCGTGGAGCTTTTCGATTCTGCGGCACTGCCGTATTTCGCGGCCGTAAGCGCTCTTTGCTATGTGCTTTCCGGATATTTTGGCATCTATTCCAGCCAAAAGATCATCTACGCCAAGACCAAAGCCGAATTTATCGACAGATTTACGCACTGAGCGAAAAAGCCCTGCGCTTATGCGCAGGGCTTTTTATTCAAAAATAAAAAACGGCTGCCCGCAGGTGAGTCGTTTTTGCTTTTGTTATTCGGCCATATAGCCTATGGCTTCGGCGATTTCCGCCTCGGTCAGCCGGAACTGCTCCGGAGTGAGCTTG